>CAJONM010000110.1 GCA_905235885.1 uncultured Clostridia bacterium | reverse complement strand
GTCATAGCTTTTTACAACGCCGTCGGAGTCGGTTATCTCCTTAACGATACGGGGCTTCAACCGCTCTCCGCCGTTTACGACTGCGGAGACTGCCGTAACCATCTGAAGCGGCGTTATCTGAAAGCCCTGTCCGAACGATGATGTGGCAAGGTCAACTATATTCATCGTGTCATAGAAAATACTTGTCGATTCTCCGCCAAGCTCTATGCCTGTTTTTTTTGTAAATCCAAACGCCTCAAAATATCGCTTGAAGGTCTGCGCACCCATCGCCATACCTATTTCCATAAATACGGGGTTGCACGAGTTCTTAACGCCCTCTACGAAATTCTGAGCGCCATGTCCGCGCGTATTGGCACATTCTATCTTTCTGTCCTCGACCTGCTTGAAGCCGGCACAGAAGAAGGTCGAATCCTGATCTACTATATGCTCCTCGAGTGCCGCTGCCGCAACCATTATTTTAAATGTAGAGCCCGGCTCATATGTATCCGACACCGCCTTATCGCGCCACATCTTTGAGCGTGCCTGCGCCACATATTCATCGGAGAGATCATTCGGATCCTCCGTCGGGCGCTCCGTTGCCTCCTCATCGCTCTCGGCATCTTCCTCGCTGTCGGAGTCATCCTCATATTCGGGGGTAAAATCGACCGCGTACTGTAAAAACTGCGTCAGATCGTAAGGGTTGTTACAGTCAAAGTCCGGCTTTGTTGCGATAGCAAGTATCTCGCCCGTTTTCGGGTTCATAACTATGCCCGACGCGCCCTCTTTAAGCTCACTCTTTTTAACTGCCTCCTCAAGATGCTTCTCAAGAAAATGCTGTATGCTCTCATCTATTGTAAGAATGACATTGCAGCCCTGCTCCGCTGCGGTCAGATACTCCGCCTGCTGCTCCTCTATCGTCGTGCCGCTCGCGTTTCTCGCCTGGGATACCGTTCCGTTTACACCAGACAAATAATCGTCAAACCTCAGCTCTATACCCTGTATGCCGTTATTGTCATAACCGGTAAAGCCCAGAACATGGGACGCGACATTATAGGGATAATATCGCTTTGAGTCGTTTTCAAAATAAATGCCCGAAAGCGCCTTCTTTACCGCCGCCCTGCGCTTATTCTCTTCCTTTGACGCCGAATCGTTCTCTGTCAGATACTGCGGATCTATAAGCTCCTCTATGGCGTTGCTCTCCTCGGCACTGAGTCTTTTCTTTATTATCCTGTACTGGGAATTCTCGGTAAAATATTCACGCAGCTTCGCGTCGCTTATTCCCACGATAGGCGAAATGAGCTGTATGCAGGTGTTCAGATCGCCGTTATCATGTATATCCTGCGGATTGCAAACAAGTGTGTTTACCGTTGCCGATTCCGCCAGTATTTTCCCATTCCTGTCGTAAATTGTGCCGCGATTGGCACGCTCTACCGTATCGGAGGTCTGCATATCCTTCGCTTTACGCGCAAGCTCCGATCCGTTGACGATCTGCCACCACCCCATCCGGAGTATAACAAGTCCAAAGCCTATAAATACAAAGGCTATTATCATAAAGGATCGTCTTTTAACTGTATTTAATGATGGTAATGCCATTATCTCATTTCCTCGTGAATATAAATATAGGTCTGCCTCCTATGACACACATAATCTATTATATGCTGAAAAAGCCAACAATATTATCCATTATTGACTTCATTGCTCCTGCGCATCTGTTAAGCATACCCTCGACCTCATCTGCCGTTTTGTCGGTCGTATCGTCCTGAGGCACATCAATATACACCGTCTGATACTTCTCAGGGCGGCGCATTCCCAAACGCATAGTTGCCTCCTGCTCGATCTTGGACAGGTCTATGCTCTGCTCCAGTTCAAATGACTTCTGAGCCGTCACCGACTGCTCAAAATTATATTTTTCTCTTGCTGCTGCAAGCTCCGCTATCGAATCATTCACCTCAATAAACTGAATGATCATAAATATAGCCGAAATGGTGACGATGACAACAGAGATCATTTTCTCGGTATAACTTAGTTTTTTACTCTTTTGCACTTTTCTTTTTACAATATTCTGTTTTGCGTTCGTTTGAGATTTTACGCGCACGGCTTCATCATCGTCTATGTCGTACTTGTAAGCTAAATTTCCGTAAACCAAAACACTCTTCTCCTATACATGCTACAGCCTTGCCGCTGCCCTGAGCTTCGCGCTCCTTGACCTCAAATTTTCCTCAAGCTCCTTTGCCGACGGTAATATCGGCTTTTTCGTAATGACCTTTAATTTAGGTTTGTTGCCGCAAACACATACAGGAAAGCTTTTCGGGCATATACAGCCCTGCGCCAGCTGCGAAAATGTTTGCTTAACTATTCTGTCCTCAAGAGAATGGAAAGTGATAATGCTGATAACGCCGCCGAGCTTTAAAAGATCGACAATATCGCGTATCGCGTTTTCAAGTATTTCCAGCTCTCCGTTTACCTCTATCCTGACCGCCTGAAACACCCGTTTTGCAGGATGCCCTCCGTCTGCTCTTGCTCCGGCAGGTATGGCGGATCTTATTATGTCTGCAAGTTCAAAGGTCGTTTTTATCGGCGCTTTGCTTCGTCTCTGTTCTATAAACTCAGCAATGCGCTTTGACCATTTCTCCTCACCGTATTTGTAGAATATCTCCGTCAGCTCCGATTTGGAATAATTGTTTATTACATCGTATGCTGAAATCGAGTCTTTCCTGTCCATTCTCATATCCAGCGGCGCGTCGTGCATATACGAAAATCCGCGATCCTTGTTATCGAGCTGATATGAGCTTACTCCGAGATCAAGGACAGCTCCGTCGATCCCGTCGATATCAAGCTCTTCCATGATCCGCTTCACATCCACAAAATTACCGTGTACAGCCGTCAGCCTGTCCTTATATGCTTCACGTCGCTTTTCCGCCGCCGCCACAGCCTCTTCGTCGCGGTCTGTTCCTATCACCCTCGCCGCTCCGCGTCTGAGGATCTCCTCGGAATGGCCGCCGCCACCCATCGTGCCGTCCAGATACACTCCGTCCGGCTTTACGCCAAGCGCGTCGACGCTCTCTCTTAACAGTACCGAATAATGCCTGAACTCCATATCTTAAATATTTATCTCATATTTCAGAACGCTTTCGCTCATGAAGCTGTCTGAAAGCTCGCTCTGGTACATTTCCCATTTTCCAAGATCCCATATTTCAAGGCGCGTATTCGCCCCGACAAGCACTATATCCTTGCCGAGTCCGGCGAAATCCGCAAGGCGCTTTGCTATCGGTATCCTGCCCTGCTTATCAACGGTGACCGCAGTCGCCTTACCGAAAAATAAACGCACAAAAGCAGCCGCATTCCTATCTGTTGCGGTCGGGAGCTTGTTTACCTTTTCGGCAACTCTCTCCCACTCGTCCTCAGTATATAAATGCAGACACTTCTCAGAGGGTGATTGCGTGACATACACAGTCCCCGAAACAGCTTCGCGAAGCTTTGATGGCAGAATCATTCTGCCGCGTTCATCAAGCTGCCGTTCGTACTCATCTACAAACATGACCATATATATCACCGCCTTCCCATTCTGTATGTATTTAATATGGGTAATCGGGATGTAATATTGTTACAAATGAGGTCTTTTTACTCCCATTTACTCCAATCTGCTCCCAACAATTCATATTATACAACAATCTATGGGAAAACGCAACCCTTTTTTTGAAATTTTTACAAATTTTTTCAAATATATTTTTAAATAATTGCGATTTGAAAAAAACTCTTGTAAAATTTCTCATATTAGGTTATAATTATCTCAGCATATGAGATAATCGGTAAGCATATTTTGTTTCTTCTGCAATAGGAAAACACAATATGTTGTAGCCATATATAAATTATATCACATATGTTACAATTTGTAAACACATTTTTTGTAAAAATATTTCAATTTGTTTACAAATTTTTCACGGCTGTTACACCATTTTTATACAACATTCATAAGGAGCATTCTGTATGGTAAATATCATCTCATTTCCGGCTTTCGGGGTAACGCTCTCGGTGTCGCCCGTAGCGTTTTATATAGGCAGCAAAGGCATATACTGGTACGCTCTCATAATCCTTTCGGGATTTGCTTTGGGGCTTCTTCTTGCAAGCGCCGGATGCGAAAAGCGAGGCATAAAAAAAGATCATGTATGGGACATCGCCCTGTACGGCATACTTGCCGGAATATTGGGCGCACGGATATATTATGTGCTTTTTTCATTCGATGAGTTCCGCGGAGATATTATGGGCATTTTTAAGATATGGGAGGGCGGACTTGCCATATACGGCGGTATCATAGGAGCGATATTGTCTACCGTCATCTATTGCCGCGCGAAAAAGATAAATATATTTAACGCGTTTGATGTATGCTGCGTCGGATTGCTGCTCGGTCAGGCGATCGGCAGATGGGGCAACTTCACAAACTGCGAGGTGTACGGAAAGGTCACCTCATCCGTATTCGGAATGAGCATAAACGGCGGCGATCCTGTCACACCCCTTTTTCTGTATGAGTCGGCGTGGAATTTTCTCGGCATTGCGTTCCTGCTCTTTATACGCGACAGAAAAACAAAAAACGGGCAAATATTCTCCATATATATTTTTTGGTACGCACTGGGACGGCTGATATTGGAGGGAATGCGCGATCCGGATTACATCCTCTATCTTATCCCCGGCAGGCTCGGCATATCTCAGGCGGTCTCCGCCGTGCTGATAATAGTCTCTCTTGTATTGCTGAGATATGTCACAAAATCGGATAAGGAATACTTTAAGTCAATTTCGTCAATTTAAACATAATCTTCTAAAAAACTATTGCCTTTTTCGTCATTTTATGATATGATTTATATAGCATATTATACGAGGGGAGCAAAAATATGGATCACACCGATATTAAATTTGACACCAAGGTCCAGTACCTTAAATATCGTGTTCTGTCTGAAGTCGGAAGGAACGCATGGGAAGGTACCTTGACAGAAAAACTGCTCGACATTCCGAAAATGATAGTTCCGGGCAAAGAGCCGACTATGCGCTGCTGCGTATATAAGGAACGCGCCATACTCGGCGAGCGTGTAAGGATCGCGATGGGCGGCGACAGGAGCAATCCGAATGTAATAGAAGTAGTCGACATCGCCTGTGACGGATGCCCGTCGGCAGGATATGAAGTATCAGACTCGTGCCGAAGCTGTCTTTCCCACAGATGCGAAGCGGCGTGCAAGCGCGGCGCGATATATTTTGACCATAATCATACGGCACACATCGACAAATCAAAATGCGTCGAATGCGGTATGTGCGCGCAGGTCTGCCCGTTCTCGGCTATCGTCAACAGAAAAAGACCGTGCCAGAGCGCATGCAAGATAAACGCCATATCATTTGATGATGACGATGCCGCTATAATCGACAACGAAAAGTGTATTTCATGCGGCGCGTGCGTTTATCAATGTCCGTTCGGCGCGATCACCGATAAATCGTTCATTCTTGATGTTATCGATATGATAAAATACAGCGACAATAACCGGAAATATCAGGTCTACGCCGTTGTTGCCCCGTCTATATCGAGCCAATTTACACACGCAAAGCTCGGTCAGGTGGTAACGGGTCTTAAAAAGCTTGGTTTCTATAAGGTGACGGAAGCTGCGTTGGGCGCAGATATGGTCGCAAAGGCGGAGTCGAAGGAGCTTGCGGAAAAGGAATTTCTTACCAGCTCCTGCTGTCCGGCATTCGTTTCATACATAAAAAAGTCATTCCCTGATCTCGTGCCGTTCGTTTCGCACAACCTGTCGCCTATGGCGACTGTCGCGGCATATATAAAAAGCCGCAAGCCGGATGCGAAAGTGGTATTTATCGGTCCATGCACCGCAAAGAAAATGGAAGTGCAGCTTGACAGCGTAAAGCCGTATGTTGACAGCGCGATAACATTTGAGGAGCTGCAGGCAATGTTCAGCAGCCGCGATATAGACCTCAACGAGCTTGAAGAAAGCGAGCTTTCCGGAGCGTCGTATTTCGGAAGGATATTCGCCCATTGCGGCGGTCTGGCGGAGGCGGTCGTTGAAGGACTTAAAGAGCAAGGTCTTGAGGATTTTGAACTGAATGCGATCTCCTGTGACGGCATAGAAGAATGCCGCAAGGTACTGCTGAAAAAGAGCAAAAATGCCCTCAAAGAAAACTTTATCGAAGGTATGGCTTGCATAGGCGGATGTATAGGCGGCGCAGGCTGCGTAACGCACGATGCGAGGAACAGAATATTGGTTGATAAGCACAGCAAGGCGGCAACCGAAAAAACCATTTTGGGAGCCATAGCTGATGCTGAAATATGATAGAAAAAGGGTCTGTAAAAAACTTGGTTTTTTTACAGACCCTTTAATTTTACTCGAAATCGAGCATCCTATTCACCGCGCTTACAAGCGCATATACGGATGCAGTATTGATGTTTTCATGTACGCCGACGCCCCAGAATATTTTCTTGTCGGCATCGTAGTCCTTGATCGCGATATACGCCGCCGCTTTTGATGAAGACGAGCGTTCGAGCGCGTGCTCGGTGTAGTCGCATATCTCAAAGTTTATCCCTAAGAACTTCCGCAATCCCACACACAGCGCGTCAAGCGGGCCGTTCCCCTTCCCCGATATCGACGATACCTTTGATTTATATTCGATCATGGCATCTACAGTCGTCGAGGTCTCGCTGTTTCGGGATTTGTATGAGTATGTCTTTATCGGCGTTTTCAGGTTCATATATATATCCTTGAACGCCTGATGGATCTCTTCATTGTCAAGTACCGTATGCTTTGCGTCGGACATATCATTTATAACAGCCGAGAACTCCGTAAGCATTTTCTTCGGCAGCTCGTAGCCGTATTTGTTCTGCATAACATAGCTTACGCCGCCCTTGCCGCTCTGGCTGTTTATCATGATAGGCTCGTATTTTCTTCCTATATCGGACGGGTCTATCGTCAGATACGGGTTGGCCCATTTATTTTCCGGCTTTGTTTCAAATCTGTCAAAGCTCTTTTTGATAGCGTCCTGATGACTACCCGAAAAAGCGACATACGCCATATCTCCGGCATACGGATGACGGGCATGGATCGGCATTTTGTTGCACTTTTCAAACATCGCTATCGCATCGTCTATATGGCTCAGATCAAGCTTGGGGTCGATACCTTGGGCAAACATATTGAGCGCGACTGTGACAATATCGGTATTTCCTGTTCTTTCACCGTTTCCGAACAGCGTGCCCTCCACTCTGTCCGCGCCTGCAAGCAGCGCAAGCTCCGTTGACGCAACGCCTGTGCCGCGATCGTTATGAGCGTGAACGCTTATTATGAGGTTTGCGCGGTTCTTAAGCTTTTTGCACATGTATTCTATCTGATCGGCATATACATTCGCCGTTGCGACCTCTATCGTAGACGGCAGATTTATTATGACCTTATTGTCCGGCGACGGCTCGAATACCTCGTTTACCGCATCAACTACCTCTACCGCATAATCCGGCTCGGTGCAGGTAAAGCTTTCGGGCGAATACTCATACCGTATGTTTCCGTCAAGCTTTTCGCTCACCAATCTCTTTACGAGTCTTGCCCCGTCTACGGCAAGCTGCTTTACCTCGTCCTTGCTCATATTGAACACCACATCTCTTTGAAGTGTTGATGTGGAATTATACAAATGCACTATTGCGTTTTTCGCGCCCTTTAAAGCTTCTATCGTTCTGTCGATTATATGCTCGCGCGCCTGAGTAAGCACCTGAACATAAACATCGTCCGGTATCCTGTCTTCATCTATAAGACGGCGCAGAAAATCAAACTCGGTCGCGGATGCGGCAGGAAATCCCACCTCTATTTCCTTGAATCCCAGCTTTACGAGAAATTCAAAAAATTCGATCTTTTCATCTATTGTCATAGGGGAATATAGTGCCTGATTACCGTCACGAAGGTCAACGCTGCACCATACCGGAGCCTTTGTTATCTCCTTGCCGCACCACTCTCTGTTCTCAAGAGGAACAGGGTGATACATCTTTGTATATTTCTTATAATTCATAAATGCCCCTCCTATCGTGTCTATAGATTTTATTATTTTATACCAAATGACACCTTTTGTCAATAGCTTTGACCTTTTACGGCGCGGATTTGTGGAATTTAATAAATTTATAATATTTGTCAATATTTTCGGTGTGTAGTTTGACCATTGCCAAAGGCTGGGAAATGTAGTAGAATAAACATATAAAATATATTGGAGGTCGATATTTATGAAGCAAATTTCAACAAGCAATGCGCCTGCGGCGATCGGTCCGTATTCGCAGGCGATAGTATCGGGCAATATGGTTTTTTGTTCGGGACAGATACCTGTAGATCCCGAAACAGGCACTATTGCCGCAACTGTGGAGGAGCAGGCGGAGCAGGCTCTGAAAAACCTGAAAAACCTGATCGAAGCCTCCGGCTCAAGTATTGATAAGGTCGTAAAAACAACCGTTTTTATAAAGGATATGAACGATTTTGCGACAATAAACGAAATATACGCCAAGTTCTTTACGCCGCCCTTCCCTGCGCGTTCATGCGTTGAAGTGGCGCGGCTGCCAAAGGATGTGCTGCTTGAGGTTGAGGCGATAGCCGCTTTTTAATAAAATAAGGGGCTGTGCGTTGTACAGCCCCTTATTTTATTATTCCGCTTTTTCGGCAGCCTTCTCGGCGTCGCTGTCCTCTGTTTTTTCAGCTTCGCCATCTGCCGCTTCTTCGGCCTGCTCGGCATTTTCGCCTTCGCTCTCCTCAGCCGCTTTCTGCTCCTCATAGGACTGTCTCATTTTCAGCTCATATTGATGTCTGATGTCGCCCCATGTGTTTTCACCCGTTATGCTGTCGTCAAGCTCATAATATGCCTTGAAGCTTTCAAGCTGATCCTCACCAACATAATATGTGAGCTTTGTCTGATCTATCGCCTCGCCCCATGTCATATCCTCCGTTATGCTGTCATCCCAGCCCAAAAGCTCTTTGACATATGCAAAATCGGAGCCTGTAAGCTCTACATACTTGCCTACAGGGATCGTATATTCCGTTGCATTTGCATTGGTGTCCTTGGGAAGATCCTTCGGCAGACCGTAGTATTCAAGAAATTCCTCATATTCCATGCCCATAGAGTCGGCTATATCAGCCGCCGTTCTGCCGTCTATATCAAGGTAATCCTTTGTGTACTTGTTGCCAATTGCGAAAAACTTGATATATACCGTCGCAAGCAGTGCAACTATGATAACGGCGCATACGACTATTGCTGCTATCGCCGCCTTTGACATAGGCTTACTCTTATCCGTCGGCTGTCCGAAAATGGCGTCCGATACCAATTCCTCATCAGCCGCTGTTTCGTCTGTCGGCTCTGCGGTTTCTTCGCTGTCGGCAAGTGTCTGCTCTTGGCCGTCTTCGGCTACTTCACCCTCATATTCTGCTTCTGCCGGTTCTTCTTCGGCCTCGACAGCCTCTTGAACTGCTTGTGCCGCTTCCGAGATCTCCCCGACAACCTCCGGCTTTTCAGGGACTGTCTCTGTTACCTCAGCCGCTTCCGTCACTTCCTCCGCTTCTTGGGGAGCGTCGTTGACGGCTTCATCACCCGTTAATATCTTCTCTTCTTCATTCATGATAGGATACTCCTTTTCTTTTTATTCAGACTGCCCGGCATCTGTCTCGTCTGCCGTTTCCGCCTCGCCTATATCAACTGCATTTGTCTCCTCTGTTTGCTCAGTCTCCTGCTCAAGCGAGTCTAAGTATGTCATATACTGATACTTGATATTAAGATCGGTCGTATCAAGAGTGACATCCTGATCAAGCTCAACAGCCTCTTTGAATGCCTTAAGCTCTGCAAGCGTCGGAGCAGTACCCTTAGCATATTTAACATAATTGCCAAGCGTCATCTTCTCATATAAAAGCTGCTCATTATCGCTGCCCTTTAAACCGCTGTCGGCAAGTCCGTAGATCTTCAGAAACTCGCCTGTTTCCATGCCGAGCGTATCCGCTCTTTCGGCTATGGTCGCATTGTATGACTCAAGATTGTTCTCCTTTACATTGCCAGATATCGTCGTATAAACTGCATACGCGCCAAGTATAAATACAACAGCTATAATAGCTACCATTATTATATTTATGCCCATCCCCGAATTTGCGGCTGACTTTTTTGTTGCCATTTGTCTTTGTCTCCTTTCAAATATGACAAACTTTAGTATATAATAACACTTAAAGCTTTAAAAATCAATAGTGATTTTTAAAATTTATTTGTTGCCGACTCTCTCTATAAGATTTTGTATCTTGGCAACAGGATCAAGCAAGTGTGAGATCGTCTCGTCATGATTAAGAGTATTTATCAGGAGCGAAACATATTTTGACATATCCACCTCATAGTACCATTCGCGCTCTAAAAGCCCCGGTCTTCTGTATACAAGATTGGTGGTAAATATTTTATCTATTATCCCGTCGGAATATGCCTTGTCGAACACTTCAAGTCCGTTTACGAAAAGACCGAAGCTGGCAAATACAAATATACGCTTTGCGCCCCTGTTCTTGAGCTTTGTGGCAACATCTATCATCGACTCGCCCGACGCGATCATATCATCAACTATGATGACATCCTTGCCCTCGACATTTCTGCCCAGATACTCGTGCGCGACGATCGGATTTTTACCGTTTTCTATTCTTGAGTAGTCGCGGCGCTTATAGAACATACCCAGATCAAGCTGCAACACGGAGCTGTAGTACATACATCTTCCCATGCCGCCCTCATCGGGTGAAATAACAATGGTATCAAACTTATTGAATTTTATATCCGACACCGCTCTTGACATTGCCTTTATCATCTGATATGTCGGCTGAATATCGTCGAAGCCGGAAAGTGGTATGGAATTTGAAATGCGCGGATCGTGCGCGTCAAAGGTAAGCACATTCTTAACGCCCATCTGCGCCAGCTCCTGAAGCATTATGGCAGCGTCAAGCGACTCGCGCCCGTTTCTCTTGTGCTGTCTGCCCTCATAGAGCATTGTCATAACGACCGTTATCCGTCGCGCCTTACCGCCCATAGCGGCTATTATGCGCTTCAGATCCTGATAATGGTCATCCGGACTCATTCTGTTCTCATAGCCGTACATATTATATGTAACGCCGTAATTGAAGCAGTCGCATATGATATATACATCATGACCTCTTATGGTTTCATCTATAACACCCTTTGCCTCGCCCGTTCCAAATCTCGGACAGCTCACATGAGTGATATATGTGTCCACATCCTCAATGTCGCTGCGCATACTACGCAAATACATATCAATGCGCTCGGTGAACTTCTCGCAGCCCTTCATGCTGATAACCGTCAATTTCCCGACTATCGGCGCGGCATCTGTTATCACATCGTTGTTTACATTGGTCATTGTTGTTCTCCTTTTGTTCCTCTGAGCCGATTTTTTCCATACATAAAAATTGTAACATATTTTTTGATTTTTTTCAATTGTAATATGTTATCATTTTCGACTGTTTTTTTATTGTATTATTGGTGAAAATACTCCAAAACATCACCACACCCGTTCGGTAATATTTTACTATGTGAAAATCATCGTATAAAAGAAAATACTTGTCACATAATAAAAGCATACCGATACACAAAACAGATAATGATTGAGGAGGATAAATATATGAAGGCAACGGGAATTGTCAGAAGAATAGACGACTTGGGCAGAGTGGTGATCCCAAAGGAAATACGCCGCACAATGCGTATCCGCGAGGGAGATCCGCTTGAAATTTTTACTGAAAAAGACGGCGAGGTCATATTTAAAAAATATTCGCCCATAGGCGAGCTGGGAGACTTTGCGGAAAATTATGTTGAAACGCTGGCGAAAACAAGCGGTCATGGCGCGTGCATAACCGATCGCGACAATGTGATCGCAGTCTCCGGCGTACCGAAGAAGGAGCTTATAGAAAAACGCGTATCGCATGAGCTGGATAATATTATGAACGATAAATCATCTGTGACATACGAGTCCGGACGCATAGTGTCCATAGCCGATGGCAATGATAAATATAACGCCGGCGTGGTAGTGCCGATAATATCTGAGGGTGATACCATAGGCTCGGTCGTATTTGTAATGAAGGAAGGCGAGCACGCATCCGAGGTCGATGATAAGCTTGCCGAATCCGCCGCAGGATTTTTGGGCAAGCATATGGAAGGTTAAAATGATAAGGAGTCGGGCTAAGCACCGACTCCTTGCCCTTTATTTGTACAGTCTGTTTTCATAGTCGCGCTTTTGTACCGCGTTGACTTCCTCGACACGCTGGAAAAGCTTTACTGATATATCTCCTATTTTATCCTCAAAGGAATATACCTCAAAAAATGAAGTTGCAATATCGGTATAATTTACAAAGCTTGAAACCGCCTCGGTGATTATCGTCTGTGAGCCGTCGGCAAGATGCGTCTGCGCCGGTGTCGCGACGAGAATATACTGAGCCGTATATATTTCCTCAAGCCTTCCATAGTCGCGCGAGTCAACGCACGGCAGCGCGATTATATAATCGCCATCTCTATTGATATTCACATTAAGAGACGGCTCTACATTTCTTAAAATGCTGTCGTTTATCACAAATGATGACGCCAGCACCGAGCAGGTCTCCCATTCGGGTATGACCTTGTCAAGCTTGCGCTTTATTCGCAAAATATCGCCGGTATCATCGCGCTTTTCCGGCAGCATGGAAAATGTCGGAGTAAAGGCGAGTCCCTTTATATCCTGTATGTTCGTCGGCTGCGTTCTCGGAATGAACGGGCTTACAAAATTCACAGCCACCAAGAGGGCAAGCGCAATAAGTCCATTTTGCCGTCTTATGCAGTTGATAAAGAGCATCGTAAGCAGCGAAAGCGACGGGATATACAAAAGAAGATGCTGTATGCCATGCGTCTGAGTTGCCATAAACATCGCCGCGCATACTATGATCTGTATCCACATAAAGATCGGTCGCGCGTCTTTGCGCCGCGTCATCGACACAAACGGCACCGCTGCCGCCGTTATGAGAAATATACTCCCGAAATAACGCGTTATCAGTTTAAAATCGGTGTATATCGAATATTTATAGTCTGAGTACAGCGTTCCGTAATCCTTTATGAGTATGCCCGTAAGAAACGGCTTAAATACGGTAAACAGCATCAATGCAGCGGTCAGAACGGTTATGAAAAAATTGCGTTTCTTCCTGCCAAACAGCATACAATCCATTGCCATCGCCGTTATAAACGATACCGAGAAGAATGCGAAATATCGTCTGTAGACCATCATAAATACAAGCAAAACGCCTATCCATATATATCTTGTCGACGCTCCGCGCTCCGGCTTTGACGGATAATACAGCGCATAGCAGCCAAGCATCATAGGAAGCGCGCCCACATCTGCAAAGCCGGAGGCGGCAATGAAGATCAATGACGGTATAATGAATATCGCCGCCATATACGCAAGCATCGGCGCCTTTGACAGTCTCGCGGCAAGTCTGTACAGCAATGCCGCGCTCGGAATGATATACATGATCGTCAGTCCCATAACATATGAAATGCGCGAGATGCCGAATATACGCATCCACAACGCCGATGGGAGCGCCGCGACATAATTGTAGTCGCTTGTGCCTATCGACTCGTATACCTTATGCCAGAATCCGCCCTTGAGCGCACCGGACAGCACGCTTCTGCTTATGTCCCAATAGGTCGCATCATCCCAGAAATATATCGTCCTTGACTTTGCCGTATATATAAACGCGATAAGAATCAAAACAGCGCATACCGCCGCTGCTACGATGCGGCGCATCAGCGGCGTGATACGATACGCACCGTCTGATGTATCGTCTGAATTTTTATTTTCCATCCATTCAAGAAGCTCCAAATCCGTACCTCCCTAAACCTCAAACAAAGACATTATCTCATCGTTTGTCAGTGATCTTAATGTATCGTGATTTTCTTGTATTATATCATCGGCAAGCAGTCTCTTCCTCTGCTGCAGCTTTAATATTTTTTCTTCTATGCTGCCTTTAGAAACGAGCCGTATGACCTGCACCGAACGGGTCTGCCCTATTCTGTACGCTCTGTCAGACGCCTGATCCGTAACCGCCGGATTCCACCACGGGTCATAATGTATCACCATGTCCGCGCCGATCAGGTTCAGTCCCGTTCCGCCTGCTTTCAGCGATACGAGAAATACCCCCCGTTCTCCGCCGTTGAACCGCTCCGCCATAGCCATGCGCTCTGCCGACGGCGTTGAACCGTTTATATAGAAATACTCCGTATCTGCCGCGTCAAGAGATTTTGCTATTATGTCAAGCATTGATCTGAACTGAGAAAATACGAGTATCCTGTGTCCCGAATCCGTACCGTTTCGTATCAGCTCATTTAACAGGTCAAGCTTTCCGCTTTCGCCGCGCTTTCCGATGCTTGCATCCGTTCCGAGAAACAATGCCGGATGGCAGCATATCTGCCTCAATCTCAGGAGCAATGTCAAAATCAGCATTTTATTACCACCGCTGTCAACTATGCTTTGTGCACTGCTCTTTGCGTCATTGAGATACTTTATATACAACGCCTTCTGCTCGCGTCCAAGCTCCGCTTTCATGACCGTTTCTATCTTTGGCGGCAGCTCGCTTAAAACATCCTTTTTCATCCTGCGCATCACAAACGGGCGTATCCTGCTCCGCAGCGCGTCGCTGCCCGTTCCGCCGTTGACCGCAGGCAGCTCATATCTGTTATGAAACTCGCTCTTGCCGCCCAGATATCCGTGCATGACAAAATCAAACATCGACCACAGCTCGGTAAGCGAATTTTCTATCGGCGTGCCCGTCAGTGCAAATTTATGCTCAGCGTTTATGCGTTTTACGCTGATGGCGTTTTTCGTTTTCGGATTTTTGATATACTGCGCCTCGTCTATAAAGCAATATGAGAACATAATATCTCTGTATAATGCTCCATCGCGACGAAGCAAAGGATAGCTTGTTATCACAAATTCATAATCGTCCAGTGACTTTATAAGCTCCGCCCTCTCATCCCGTGTGCCGACGATTATAAGTGTTTTCGCATCAGGTATGAACTTTTCTATCTCCGACTGCCAGCTGTATAAAAGCGCGCTCGGCACTACTACCAATGCCGGACGATCGGACTTTATGCCATGTATAAACGCTATTACCTGAAGCGTTTTTCCCAAACCCATATCATCTGCAAGTATTCCGCCCATATCCATTTGGGAAAGCTGTGTAAGCCATGTTATGCCGTCACGCTGATACGGTCGTATTATCCCGTCCAGGCAGCGCGGCACCGCGCCCTCTGTCCGCCGTATCTTATCGAGGTATTTATTTACGCTTTCATCCTTTTCCACATCGTCGCGCGCGGAAAGATACAGAAGATACGATTTTGGCAGCTTTCTCCTGCCGACAGCTATATCATCGCCGGTAAGCTCAAGCTCCTCAATAAGCTTGAGCTTTTGCGCGTTTTTGCCTTCCTTCAGGTCTAAAAAGCGTCCGTCGGAAAGTCTGTAAAACTCCGCGTCCGAGCGCATCGCCGCGATTATACTGTCTATTTCCTGAGCTGTCAGGCTCGTTTCGAAGCTCATCTCAAAATAGTCTATATCATCGTATGCGACCGACAACAGCATATTGAGATCGTCATCTGCGAACATAGCCTTAAATCTGTCTGTCATGACCGTCCTTGCCATAACAGAAAGGATATTGACACTTTGCGTTACAAATTCATATATTGATCGTTCATCCCGGAGTACGAACGCGGATCTGCTTCGTTCAAAGCCCTCAAAGAAGGAAAGTATCCTGTTTTCCTTATCAAAATTTCTTATGATGATCTTCCCGTTCGTGTTGCCGGCATCTGTGGGGATCGTGAATTTTATATCACCGTATATTGCAACAGCAACGGCTGTTATGCCGTCTCGTGACGCGTCAAGCCATATCTCAAATTCCGGCTCGCTGCTTACAACTATTTCATTTACCCCCGATATTACCACGCCATGCTTATTATTCAGTCGCGGCAACACATTCTTGGCAAAAAGCATAGCGTTATCGCCCCTGAATATGACCTGCATCCTGTTCTCGGAAACGAGCGTTCGATGTATGGGCATAAAATACCTGCGCCACATTTCGGATGTTTTATATATCGTATCGTTATGCAGAAACCATTCGCCGTCCGGCGTCATGGCAAAGCCCAGCTCCGATACCGATAACGATATTTCCCTATCATATGTTCGTACATCTATCGGTATGTCCGGATCCTCCTCCAATATCCTGACACCGCCTAAAACCATTCCGTCATATACAAGCTTGAAATCGACCTTGTCCAGATACGGCAGTATCCTGCGTACCACCGCGGAGCCGAATACAGCCGCCGCACCGCTCTGCGCGTCCGCACCCAATGAGTGCGTCTGATGCACCTCTGCCAGTACGGATATTATCTTTTCCTCATTTTCCGAAAATGACATCGATCGTCTGTTATATATCGTCTTTTTACCTATCCTGAAATCGGTATAATTCAAATACGCGTCAAAAAAATCAGCCATATGCTGTATTGACACATCATATTCGGGTAATGATACGGACATTTCAAAAACTGCGTCACCGTCTGTTCCGCTGTTTACGAACAACATAAAAGAAACTCTGATCCGCTCCTGCGCTTGGCACTCGATAAACTCACTGCACAGCAAAGACGCGATCTTGTCATTGTCATTTGCAGGTATCTCGCCGGCTTTAAGCTCCGCGCGTCTCTGCTTGAGAGTCGCGACAATATGCTTGCAGGGAGTATTCATCATTTCATAATAAGGGCAGCCGCAGAACATATCCGATATTTCGCCGTTCTCGAACAAGATACGAACATTATACAGCTCCTCGCCGTCAACTACCGCCGTCAGTTCGTTTTCCGCACGACGACGCAAATGCACGCGACCTTCGTTAAAAAATTCAACGCCGCGTTTATATATCATGGATGAACATATTCTTTTTATCATTGCATTCGTTATGTTCATGTGCCGCACCTCTACAAACTTTTCTATCTTGTCATTATAGCACAATTATTTCTTAAATACAATAGTTTTACAAAAAAATAGCGGAAAACCTTTCGGTTTCCCGCTATTTGCAATTGTTACTGACCTATAGTCGATGTTGAGAACACCGATTCTTCATATCCGGCATCAGTTACCTTTGAATATGTCTTTTCAAGTGCTTCCCAATCGCGCGGCTCTGACAGCTCTGTCCATGTCTCAAGCTCACCTATCGCTTCACGCTCATAGTTGTGCGAGTTCGTAGCCTCCTGCATAGCTGCGAAGTACCACGCGCCCTTATTGTTGTCTGACCACATTAACATGTTGTCTAACAAGCCGTCATCCTCAACAAGTCTGTAAAGGATCCTGTTTATAAGCGTTATAGCCTCTGCACGAGTGATGTACTGGTTCGGTCTGTATGTTCCGTCCTCATAGCCGTTTATCCAGCCGGTATCAGCCGCATCGTTGATATTCGCTTGTGCCCAATGTCCGCTGATATCCGAGAACAGATCGTCACCCGTATGCTTTATCGATGTAAATCTCGATGCAATAGCCGCAAACTCTGCTCTTGTTATATATCCGTTCGGACGGAATGTGCCATCCTCATAGCCGTTTACAATTCCTGCATTTTCAACGGTCGAAATAGCGTTGTTGAACCAATCTTCTATCACTACATCCGGGAAGCTGTTATCCTGTGTCCAGAACTTTGCTCTCGATTCATCTGTGAGCATTCTGAAGAATATTGTCGCAACTTCTGCACGGGTAATGTTATTAAGCGGTCTCACTTCTGCGAGAACTGCGTCTTCATTATCTATCGGATAGCCTATAATATATGCGTAATGCTTGTCATATTCAAGATGTGCGCCGTTTGCCGTACCCTGCGTCTGAGGCACAGGCTTAGCTGTCGGCTCTACTGTCGGCTCTGCCGTCGGAGTAGCTGTCGGCAATATGAGGCTGCCGCCACCGCCGCCGCCACCGCCGCCGGTGTTCCTTACGGCTATGTACTCAATATCAGTTGCCGGCGAGGTAAAGCTGCTCGATCCGTTATATACCGTAGTGGGGCTGTAGTTGCCGAAATACACGGTACTCTCGACATCTGAACCGTTAGACACATTATGAGTAATACCCTGCGGCGTTATCGTAACCGAACCGGAGAATTCTCCATGTACCGAATACTCAGCGCCGGAAACGGTTACAGCGGAATTATCCACGATATTATCCGTCAAGAGATCAAACACAAATCTGAGTGCCTGGTCATCTGCTGCCGACGGCGTTGCATCAGCCGCCAATACCTTGGTGAAATATTGATCGAATGCTGCGGTCGTTACGCCCGGTGCGATATTCATGGTTATAGTCAATGTACGGGTCGCCGCATCATAAGTAGGAGTTGCCGCTTCCGTAAAGAAGTCTGTAACACCCGTCTCCGCCACTGAGTCACCGTCAAGGTCTATTGTTTTAGGCCAATCATATACGCTGGTCCACGGTGTCGATCCAG
>CAJONM010000109.1 GCA_905235885.1 uncultured Clostridia bacterium | reverse complement strand
ATTGTTGCACCGCCATATGATGATTTTCTTGACAACTTGACAAAATTGTAGTATATTTAATGTGTGTGTGGAATTAAAAATAAGGGGATGATGTAATGGAACAGGTGGGTAATACATTTTTCTTTGATTGGGAGGTTTCCCTGATCATATGGCTTCAGGCGCATATGGGTTCTTTCGGAACAGCGCTGGCTTCTTTGCTCTCATCTTTCGGAGAACAATTGATCTGCATTGTTGTGTTGGGCTTTTTATATTGGTGCTATGACAAGCGCTTTGGCCGCCTTGTAGGCATGAATATATTGATCGGGCTTGTGCTGAACTCGATGATCAAAAATATATTTGCCCGCCGCAGACCTTATTTTGACAACGACCGCATCAAGTGTCTCAAGCCTGTGGATAAGTCAGCAGATATATATAACATAGCCGCGCAGGAATATTCATTCCCGAGCGGTCACTCCACCAACGCTGTAGCCGTTTACGGCTCGTTGGCGCAATATAAGAAAAATAAAGTTCTTACGGTTGTCGGCGTGGTGCTGCCGTTGCTTATCGGCGTGTCGCGCTTCTGTCTCGGAGTTCATTATCCGACAGATGTGCTCTTTGGCTGGCTGTTGGGACTGGTTGTAATCTTTGCAGTGCCCCGTTTGCAAAGCAAGCTAAAAAGTCAGCGTCTGTTTAATATCCTCGTGCTGCTTGCTGCACTGCCTGGCTTTTTCTACTGTAAGAGTACCGACTACTTCTCAGGATTTGGGATGCTGCTTGGCTTTATTCTTGGTACCGAGCTTGAACAGAAATATGTCAATTTTGATACTACGCGCAGTGTGTTGCGTTCGGTACTTCGTGTTATGGGAGGTCTCGCTGTTTTCTTAATTCTCGACAAGTTGCTGAAATTGCCCATACCGGCGGATCTGATGAACTCTGCCACCATAGCGGCATTTCTCATACGCACGCTTCGCTATACGATACTTATTTTTGTTCTCATTGGCGTATATCCTATGATATTCAAGGTGACGCGTAAGTGGTTTAATAAACCCGAATCCGAAACCTCAAATGATACAGCAAAAAATTAAATAAGAATATTACTAATGAAAAGGAGTTGGTATACATGACCTGATCGTATACATAAACTGACTGTCCTATCAGGGCAGACGCATAAAAAAAGATACAAAAAAACAAAATTTAAAGAGGTGTAAATTATGACAGTTTTATTTATTATTTTAGGAGTTCTTATGATCATATCAGGCTTTACATTTATGGTCACCCCGCTGATAACATTTTTAAATGTTGGATATTTCATTGCTGTAATGGCGCTCGTTTACGGTATTGCAGGCATCATCAGAGCTATCGCAAGAAAAAACTTTGGTCTGTTGTTTGCATTCGATATACTAAGCGTAGTGTTTGGTATTGTTGTGCTCTGCTTCCCACAGTTGGTTCTTGTTGTTGACGGCGTGAATCTGATCATGTCCGCTATATGGTTCATCCTGATGGGTATCGTTTCAATGATCGCGGCAGTAAGAATTACAAAACTTACCGGCTCGAAAATATGGATATTGCAGCTGATTATCGGTATCCTTAGCGTTCTGATAGGTATCTATTCATTCTTCCAGCCGTTGGTATTAGCTCTTTCGATTGGAATAATGATCGGCATCTATTTCATCGAAACAGGAATTTCCATGATAATCGTCGGTGCAGCGGCAGAATATTTTAACACAAAACGATAAAGATGGGATTTGCAAATCTCATCTTTGCTTTTTTACTTTATAAGAAATTGCTTTCTTATAGATAAAATCAGAAAGTTGAGGTATCAAATAAATGTTATTATTTATCAATGCGTGCACAAGACCGCAGTCAAGAACATTTGTGCTTGCCGAAAAGGCGGCACGGAAATTATCGGGGGGATTTCAAATACTGAATTTGTATGAGGAAAACCTCAAACCTCTTGATAACATGGCTCTTGAAAAGCGCGATGGATATATAAATAAAGCTGATTATTCACATGATATATTTCGATTTGCAAGACAGTTCAGTAAAGCCGATGAGATCATTATCGCCGCTCCTTACTGGGATCTGTCTTTTCCTGCGATCTTAAAATGCTATGTTGAAGCGATCTGCGTTAACGGACTGACTTTTGTATATAACGAACAAGGCATCCCGGAGGGGTTATGCAGAGCAAAAAAACTTATCTACATTACGACAGCAGGCGGTTTTATACCTGAGAACAATTACGGATACAATTATGTAAGACAGCTTTGTACGGATCTTTTCGGCATAAAAAACACAGTATGTATAAAAGCAGAGGGGCTTGATATACAAGGTGCCGATATTGCCGAGATCATGAATTCGGCAGAAACTCAGATAGCAGCACTTTAAACGAAAATATATACCATCGACAGCCGCCTTTTTCTGTTGACTTTTTCATACTCTTGTGCTAAAATATAACTATTGTTGCATATAGAAACAAATATTTTCCAAGGATATATATTTATGAAGTTTAAACATACATTTATGAAGCACAAATTTGAGGGGCTGCTTGTCGGCGGCACTGTGAGTATGATGGTCGTTACCGCGCTGCAGCTCTCCGATACCTTTATCGCCGGCGTGTTCCTCGGCAAAGAGGCGGCCGAAGGGATAAACCTCGTAACTCCGATGTATTCGCTTGCCGCATTCTTCGGCGGACTCTTTTCGATAGGTGTGCCGATAATGTATAACAGCGAGATGGGAAAATTCAATAAACGCGGAGCAGATAAGGCATTCGGACTGGGACTCACCATGACTATGGCGATAGGCGTCGTTATGTTTGTTTTGCTGATGATGTTCGGTGACAGCTATCTGCGCTTTTATGAATCATCGGATACTGTATTCGGACTTGCACGAAGT
>CAJONM010000108.1 GCA_905235885.1 uncultured Clostridia bacterium | reverse complement strand
CGACCATAGGTCGGATATTTCGCACGGGCAATTAAATCATTTTTTACTTTATAAGAAAGCAATTTCTTATAAAGCAAAAAAAGGCTGCCTTTGCGGCAGCCTTTCTGTGTGTTTGTTTATTAGTTAAGGATCGTAAGCTCTGTATCCTTGTCAAAGAAGTGAGCATGAGCCATTTCCAAGCCGATCTTGATCGTATCGTTGATCTTAGCTGTTGTTCTCTGGCTAACTCTTGCAGTGAACGAAACGCCGTTGACCGTCAGATAGAGATATGTCTCAGCGCCCATCATTTCCGTAACCTCTACATATGAGGAAACTGTGTAATCGGGGTTGTTCGAAAGGAATGCAGCCTCATCGTGCATATCCTCAGGTCTGATACCCATAATAACTTCCTTGCCGATGTACGGAGCGAGTTCAGCTGACTTAGCCTTGCCTTCCGGAATTTTAACAGCCTCAGCGCCCATCTCTGCCCATACATCATCGCCTCTCTTAACGAGCTTAACATTTATGAAGTTCATCTGCGGTGAGCCGATGAAGCCTGCAACGAACTGGTTGCACGGATAGTTGTAAAGATTTGACGGTGAGTCGATCTGCTGAACGATACCATCCTTCATAACAACGATGCGCGTACCCATTGTCATAGCTTCTGTCTGGTCATGTGTTACATAGATGAATGTTGTCTGGAGCTTGTTGTGAAGTTTTTTGATCTCAGTTCTCATCGCAACACGAAGCTTTGCGTCGAGGTTTGAAAGCGGCTCATCCATAAGGAATACCTTAGGACTACGAACGATCGCACGACCCATAGCAACACGCTGTCTCTGACCGCCTGACAAAGCCTTCGGCTTTCTGTCGAGAAGATGCTCGATATCGAGAATTTTAGCAGCCTCCGTAACTCTCTTCTTGATCTCATCCTTAGGAGTCTTGCGGAGCTTAAGAGCGAACGCCATATTCTCAAAAACTGTCATATGCGGATACAAAGCATAGTTCTGGAATACCATCGCGATGTCTCTGTCCTTAGGAGCAACATCGTTAACGAGTCTGCCGCCTATGTAGAGCTCACCGTCGGATATTTCTTCAAGACCTGCTATCATACGGAGAGTCGTCGACTTACCGCATCCCGAAGGACCAACGAGGATTATGAATTCCTTGTCTTCGATATCCATGCAGAAATCCGTAACAGCTACGACATTACCCGCATACCTTTTGTAGATGTGCTTTAATTGTAAATCTGCCATTTTAAAAATACCTCACTTAAATTTTATTTTACGGGTCGGGAGATCAATATGAGTCGATACCATCGCACCCTCGCCATTTAGTACACCTATATAATAACACATTTTGAAGAAAAATGTTAGTCTTATAATAGACAAAATTATAAATATTTCTTTGTGAAAAGTATACAATTAAAAAATATGCTCAAATTTTTGTGATAATTGCACATATGCGAATTGCACAGTTATGAGCATATTTTTTATAGAATTTGTATAAATGCCTTTAGTTATTCAAGAAACAGGTACGCATATTTATATCCGATGTTTACAATATCGTGATATTCGCTTTCGCTGAGATTGGCGTGAAGATACTCCTTCAGTCCTTCCTTGTCGTATGATGACGCAAATTGGCGCATGATGTTTATATTAAGCTTTGAAGCTATTGATATAAACTTTGCATATTCCGACGCGGTCATATGCTCCCTGAGCTTAGCGTATGCCGACTCCTCTTCATCTTCGACCGTTTCATCATCCTCTGCTGCCGTTTGTGTATCCTCTTCGCCGGACTTTTCAAGTATTTTCTCTGCTTCTATAATATCCTCCGCCCTCGTCCTGTTCGAGGAACGCTCCAGACTGTATTTGTCAGCGGATTTTCCGGTGGACTCTCCATCGTTTACTTGTATCATCTCGATACCGACGCGGCTTGAAGCATATCGCGCGGTGAGCGCATTCGAGGTCCTATCGTTATCTTTGTCATCCTCTAATATTTCGCGTATCAATTCGTCATCATCGCGCATATATTTGGTGTATGCGGCTATGAAGCTTGAATATACGCTGTCATTAAGCACGCCCTCGTTGTGAAGTGTGACCGCCTGCTCATACAGTTCGTTGAGGACGCTTTCATCATGCACCGTCTCGCTGAACTTGTCTACTATCGGTTCGATATATCGCGGCAGTATAATCATTCTGTATGCAAAGACGCCTATAGCAATCAGTAAAATAGTGCCGGCGATCGCTGCCAGTGAAACAATATGCCATTTTTTCATAGAGAACACCTTCCTTGCAATGTGTACCTGAATTATACCATTAATTTTTTAATATGTCAAGCCGCTTTATGAGAGCTTTATTATCGCGTGCAGCTCCGACTCGTCCTTTGACTTGACCGAGACATAGTGCGCGCCGCCGTCTTCGCAATAAAGCAGCTTTACGATGTCCCCACAGTGTATCTGATTTTTATAGAATATCTCAAATTCGTCTATATCTCTGTCCTTTATCTCTTGCGGAAGAATATCCCATATAAAATCAAGGTAATAGGTATTGTGAACATGGTCGTTGAAGTCTATCATCGATGATGTAACGATCCGCTCGGCGGAGCGAGTATAGCTTTTCGGCTCGCGCAGATGCTTGCCGTTTGGCTCGGCAAAGGAATGCTTGTCCTCGCCGTAATACGCGTCGCTGATCTCGTCGGTCAACCGCATAACGGATAATGTGCGTGTGTCGATCGGTATCCAGCTCGATGTGCCACAGGCGACGACCTCGCCGTTGTCGTTGTTCAGCTCATAATCTCTGAACGCATAGAGCTTGTTTCTGCCCGATGCCCATGTGACAGATTTTACATGATCGCCGTATACCGGTCTTTTTATGACCTTTGCCCTTACCGATATGAGAAACCATGTAAGATGGGTCTTTGGAATGTCTAAAAGCCCGTAGCCTACCTTTGTCGAATGTGCGCCCGCCGCATCCTCAAAATATCCCAGAAGTGCGCGATTTGTCAGGCGAAAGCTCTTGTCGATGTGCCTGAATCCTACAATAAAATCCTGATCAACAAACATTTTCTTGCTCCGTTTCTTAAAATATATTATCGCTTTATACCGTATTTTTCATAAAATGCGGTTATATCTTGATCAGTATGGACAAGCTCGGCAAAATACAGCTTCTTTTCGGAGCTGTTATAAAAGCCTATGGTTCTTTCGCCGTGGCATATGCTTTTTTCCACCCGTATATCGTCCGCTGTATACCCGTTCGGGATAGCCTGCGCCCTGTCTTGGTTCGTGTGCTTAACGACAAGTCTGTATGTGAATACGATATAGAGCAGAGTTATCGCTATGCTGACGGAAGGCATCTGATATGTAAAGAGCATCAGCGCACTGAATATAACGAGCGAGCCGAACAGCTTCAGCGAGAACCTGCGGTCGAAACGGCAGTCGGTGCGGCTGAATCCGGCGACAAGGTACATCAGCACGAAGAACAGCACGAGCGAGCCGATGAGAAAAAGGTTTTTGGGCAGCTGCGCCATGTGCGGATCACGCATAAATTGCAGCGCGGCGGTTATGTTATTGAGCGAGAGTATCAAAAACACATGCACCATCATATACGCCGTGCCGTTTGTCGTCATATCGCGGTCAAGGATATGCTCATACAGATAGCCGTAGCTCATAAACAGCCCCACAACTATCAGAAATCCGCATAGCGAGAAGTATATCGTGTTTGGTGAAATTTCCCCGTTGAAATATCCTTCCATACCGATTATCATTTCCCCAAATGTGAACACGACATAAAGCATAACTCTTTCCGTAAGGTGATTAAAGTCAACGGGGGAGAGCCTGTTTATACGGCTGCCGGTAAGTGCGGCGAATATCCCGAAAAGCATCCCGACAGGAGCCAGGGGCAAGCCGCTAAAGCGATAAACGGGTATTGACGCGAGTACGATAGCCGCCTCGATTAGAATTATTCGTATCGTCATCTTTATCTGCGCGTTTTCCCAGACTCTGCCGTCATTGCCGCGCCGCATCTGTATAATGTACATAAATGCGATGTTTATAAGTATAAGCGCCCACGCGCCGTTGAAGATCATATAATAGGAATGCCAGTCGGTGCGGACACCCTTTGCCATAAAATAGAGCAAATACATATTTACAAATATACCTATGTGCATCAGCTTGTCATTTTTGCCATAGCGATTTATAAACAGCATGGTATAATACCATATCTGAAGCACGATAAGCGTGGTGATAACATATGTCAGAAACGCCGGCGGGTCGATAAATCCGTTTTTCAATGAATGGATCAGCTCGTTATTGCGTCCGACTATATATACAAAAATAAGATCATATATAAGCTCAATATACTCGACCTTTTTTTCCTCCATCTGTCCGACAACTCCCTTTCGAATATTTTGTGCCATACGATTATATCACAATTTTCCGTATATGTAAACATATTATTCAAACCAAACTCACTTAACATATCAATGTATTTTGAAACGGTTTTCCTATCAGCAGACAGCCCATTATTACCGAGATATTGAATTAGCTCGGCAATAGATACAGTATTGTTTTCATCAGTATTCTCCCATAGATATTTCAAAATCAACAAAATCCTGCTGTTCATAGGCACCGCACTTCCAAGATATTTTTACTCATTCACCTTAAACTTATCCCAATCCTTAACGGGACCGAACATCTCTATACCATTGTCAAGTGCCTTAAAATGCTCTTTACCGCAATGGATTTTGAGCTGTTCGGGCGTTTTTAAGTCAAACAGGCTTGTCGTACCCTTTGTTTCAAGGATAAAGTATAGCTTCTGTTCGCCGTTCTTTTCCCAAAGCACCGCCCAATCGGGATTATATGTTCCTATAGGCGTATCAATTTTGAATCTATCGGGTATTTTAAAGAACATCTTAACATCGGGATCATT
>CAJONM010000107.1 GCA_905235885.1 uncultured Clostridia bacterium | reverse complement strand
GGAGGAGTATCGAAGTGGTCATAACGGGCCGCACTCGAAATGCGGTAGTCCGAAAGGGCTCGTGGGTTCGAATCCCACCTCCTCCGCCAACAACTTCGGGATGTGGCTCAGTTTGGTAGAGCACTACGTTCGGGACGTAGGGGCCGCAGGTTCAAATCCTGTCATCCCGACCAAAAGACGCTGCTTCGTTTTATTCGGCAGCTAAGAGAAAAGAGAATAGTGAATAGATACAGTCAGCAGGGTGCTTTTTGTATCGTTCACTATTCTCTTTTCTTATGTTATGTTATTTATCCATTCCGAATACCTGCTTGAACAGCTCTATGTATTTCTCATCGGACGGTACCTCGTCATACATACTCAGTTCATAGCCTAAAAGACCGTCGCCGCAATGCTCGCCGTCTCTTGTATCCTCGAATTCTATGCCGATAAATATATCTACATCTTCCTCATCATCGCCTTCATCGACAGATCTGGACTCGATGCGCTTTACGGGCTTACCCATGAACTCTATGCCGAGATCGCGTACATCCTGCTCAAATGATGTGTACAGCTCTTGTGTGTCCTCGCTAAGTTCACCATTGTAGTAATAGTATGCTATCGCATCACCGTTGCCGTATGAGTATGCCACATCGCCCCATACATCCATTACCCATGCTAAGTCATTCTCGCATATTTCTACAAGGTAATTGTCATCGTCATCCGCTTCATCCGGATCAATTTGAAACTCGGAGTTTTCGGGTCTGTAGAGCGTTATAAATTGTTTGTCCGTTCCGTAGTAGAGCTTTACCTGCTCCACAGCGGCAGCATCATCGCTCCCGTTGCTTGAGACGCCCGATTCATCGGTATCTACCTTTTTTTCACATCCCGCAAGCGATAATGCGACCACACCTGTAAGGATTATAGATAACAGTTTTTTCATTTATGCTCTCCCTTCTAAGATCAACCCCATGCCTTTTCCTCAGCAGCATCGGCGAGTTTTGTATATACCGCCAATCCACCGGTTTGGGCATTGTCCATAGCTTCCATATTCTTCATTATTTCCGCTTTCTTCTCTTCCGTCAGGCTCTCTTCGCCGTTCTTGGCAATCTTTGCCGCGTCCATGATCGTTTTTACGCCGGCAACCTGTCCCATGAGATTGCGCTTCTCGGTCTTGTTCATGCCCAAGCCAAAGAGACCGTTTTCATTATCATGCACACCGAAAATGTAGTCGAAATGAGCTATTGCATTGTTTGTATAGTCAGTTTCTTTTTCGGATGTGTGGAAAACGACCTTTATCTCACGCTTTATGTACGGATGCGCACGAAGTCCGCGCTTTACCTTGTCTGCATCCTGTTCAACGCGGTCAAGCACGCCTACAAGCCTGATCTTAACGCCCGACTCCTTAAATACCTCCGGCTTGCCCGGCTCTGTCGGTCTGTCCTTCTCTACATATGGCTCATAGCCCATTACCTGATCATAGCGGAAAAGCTCATGATACTCCTTGTTCTCTACCTTATTTCTGTCTACGATCTCAAACATACCCAGCTCATCGGCAAAGGCTATACCCTGCTTAGTATACGGCGACGGGAACAGCTCCTTTTTTGCGTCCTCAAAGCAATCCTGATACAGCTTCTCCTGACGCTTCATATACTCGATATGACCTTTTACCTCATCGATTGTAAGCTCGGATAATCTGACATATTTACTGCACTTTCTCTCGCATATATTGCAGACATATTCTCCGCCCTTTACCTTTTTACGATGCATCACTCCGCATTCATTTCCGCACAGCGCGCACACCTGCTTGCCGAATTTTTGTTTGAAAAAATCTCCCAAGCCCATAAAACTTCCTCCTTTTACTATTTTTTTACTATCTTCATTATATCATCTTTTTTTGATATGTCAATAGCAAAAAAAACAGCCTTATATATTGCTTTTTCGCGGAAATTATGATAAACTTATGCCAGATAATTATTTAGGTGGTGATTGACTATGGATACAATTCAGAACTATAAATGCCCATGCTGCGGAGCACCTCTCGTTTTCAGCGGTGAAAAGCAGATGCTGCACTGCGCTTCATGCTCAAACGATTTTGAACCTGAAACGATAAAGCTTGTTTACGAGGCGGATGAAGCGGCAAATTCAGAAAGCCATTATGAATGGAACGAGTATACTCCGCGTCAGTTTACAATGGAGGACACGACCCTGAGGGAATATGAATGCCCCTCTTGCGGCGCACAGATAACCGGCGATAATTCTACCGGCGCGACGATCTGCCCTTATTGCGGCAACACAACGATAATGAAGGATAAATTTGAGGGCGTGTATATGCCCGATTACATCATTCCGTTCAGAGTCGAAAAGAAATCCGCCATGGAGCTTCTGCAAAGCAGCGCGAAAAAGAAGTTCCTTATCCCCTCGGCATTCAAAAGCGAGTCAAAGCTGAAAAAGATCATGGGCGTATATGTCCCGTTCTGGATGTTTGACTGTGACGCGGACGCCGATATTACATACACCGGCGAGCGCGTGACTACATGGCACGACAGCCGCTACGATTATGTCAAAACGGATTTTTACAGACTGTTCAGGAGCGGCAAGGCGCAGTTTGAAAACATACCCGTCGACGCATCGCTTGCGGCCGAAAATGAATATATGGACGCGCTGGAGCCGTTCGATTACGGTGATGCGGTGAAATTTAATTCATCCTACCTTTCAGGATATTTGGCGGATAAATACGATGTATCGGTAGATGACAGTATAGAGCGTGCCAATAAGCGCATACGCTCGTCTATGGAGTCTATCCTCATGCGCGATACGCATAAATATGCCGCCGTCCGTACCGAAAGCGCAAGCATTCGTTTTCATGACGGTAAGGTGCGATACGCGCTTCTGCCCGTATGGATGCTCAATGTCGCCTACGGTGGCAGCTTATATAAATTCGCCATAAACGGACAGACCGGCAAGATCGTCGGTCAATATCCCGTTGATAAGGGCAAGCTCTTTCTTCTGAGAATTGGGCTTTTCGCGCTCATTACGGTGATCGGTGCAGGTATATGCTGGCTGGCTAAGAAATGGGGGTTGGTATCATGAAAAAACTGTTTTCGATCCTCGCGGCAATGATGATATTGCTGTGCATCAATACGGCAGTGTCGGCAAAAAACTATGTAAATGATTATGCCGGAATACTGTCCCAAGCAGAGATAGCAGAGCTCGAATCGCTTCTTGAAAGCGTAAGCGATAAGCACAATATAGACGCTGTTATAGTTACGGTCAATGATACGAACGGTCAATCTATAGTTGACTTTTCCGACGATTTTTTTGACTACGGCGGCTATGGCAGAGGCAATGCTTACAGCGGAATACTGATGACGCTCAGTATCGGTCCGGACGAACGGTATATTTCCACCTGCGGAAGCTGTATATATGCCTTTACCGATAAGGTCATATCATATGTCGGCAAAAACTTAGCCAAGAGCGCCGATGCGGGCGATTATTCCGAAACCTGCTATAAATTTGTCGGGTTTGTCGATGATGTCATGACCCAATACGAGGAAAAGGGTCAATATTCCGTGCCCGTATCGCTCTCCACAAGCAATATGATCGTAATTATGATAATCGCTCTCATAATCGCGCTTGTTATTTCGGGCATGGTAAAATCAGGTATGAATACTGCCATAACTCCCGTAAACGCGGATATATACACCAAAGGCGGCTCGGCGAAAATAACCGCTTCAAGAGATATGTTCCTCTACACGCACATATCCAAATCGGAGCGGAAAACAAGCAGCGGAGGCGGATCGTCAACGCATACATCATCCAGTGGGCGGAGTCATGGAGGCGGAAGCTTTTAATAAGAGGCTGTAAAAAAACTCAGTTTTTTTACAGCCTCTTATTATGATTTTTCTTGAGCATATACTGTTGTTCCAAAAAATATATCATCAAAAAACTTATGTGTTTTCTCCGCGCCCAGTGTTGCCTTGAAAACATCCGTGCTTACGCCGCCGCAATCGACAAGTCGGTCGGCATAGTCCTTGTTCAGCTCCCACTTCTTCAGTCTTTCGGGATATGGCAGCATTTCGCTCTCTTTCTCCATTTCAATGAATATGTCAAGGTTTTCGGCGAATATGCCGAGATTTTCCTCATCACTTGAAGCATCTGTTTTCTTTGATATACATACGGGACGAATATCGTCATACCAACACGGCTTTGTCGGCATATCCGTAAGCCCCTTATGCCTTTGGTCTACCGCGCGGAACATATCTATATATCTGTCGTAAAGAGCGTCATGCTTTACACTCAGATCATATATTTCGTTCAAAAATATTCTGTTTTCGCCGTTATATATGTAATCGGTGGTAAAGAGCGGCAGATTTTTCATATACGGCATAAGTGTGAATGTGTCCATCTGCATAGCGTCTGATTTACATTTCATCGTGACAAGATTACCCACGCCGGATATATCGTAACGGCTTATATTAAACTCCATATTCTGTATCTTCAAAAATGAAAATTCATCCGGCACACTCCCCTGCGTGACCGTATAATTCCCGCTCAGCTTATCAAGCCCTGCCTGTATCCGCTTGTCAATCAGATTGCAATTTGTTTCATAAATGCCCATTGCTTATATCGCTCCTTGCTCCTTTAATTGTCTTATCACCGAAAGCTTATCGTAAAGAGCGGCGTTATCTCTCTTTATAATATCATCATGGGATAGGACTGCGCGCCAGAAATTCTTCGGCACCTCATACTGATCGAAATGTCCGCACTGCCTCTGTCCCTCAAGAAGCGAAAACACATAGTCAAGCTCATCGTCGGACAATGTTCTTTTTATGTTTATTACTCCGTACATTTTGATATGTCCTATGGGATCATCGCAGTTAAATTCAAACGCGTCGTTCCACCAAGCGGTATATTTCTCAAATCCGTCTTCACCTGCAAGCTCATCTCGTACCGCTGCCGCCGCATGATAACCGCACATTATTGCGCCTTGATTTATTACCTCGATATGAGCCGCGCTGTCGCCTATGGACATGACATTGCCCTTATACGGCTTTGCAAGAGATATGTATGATTTTACTCCGCACGCCGTTTTTTTGATAACCTTCGCATCATTCAGCTTTGTAAGAGTATAATTGCATATCAGCGGAGTACCGAAAAATGCTCTGTTCTCGTTCAGTCCGAAAATCTCCGTTAATTTGCAATTAACGCCCTCCGCTATTATAAGTTTTTTGCTTCTATATCATATTCCCCGTTATCGTCGCGGACTCTTACGGATACACTCTCGCCTTTATCTTCACCGCCGCGCCTCCTACTTGTCAAATGTGTTAGCCAAAGACATTGAGTTCATTTTCTCCATCTTTGCATATATTTCCGGCCGCTCCGCCTTTATTTTATCATCATATTTATGTATGCTGTCCCATATAAGCTTAGGTGTCTTATACTGGCTGTATGTACCGTACAGACATTCTCCCTGTATCAGTCCGAACAGATAATCAAGCTCATCGTCCGTATACACCGGAACAAGCGCATAGCCCTGTGCCACACGCATATGGTCACTGCTGTTAAATTCAAATGATGACTGCCACCATTTTGTATATTCGTCCCAGCCGTTTTCACCGTTGAGCTCTTTTATAACGGCATTTGCCGCATGGTGACCGCACAGAAATCCGCCCTGGACCTCGACCTCAACCATTGCCGCCGCATCGCCTATCGCTATTATATTGCCCTTGCAAGGCTCCTGCATGGAGTTGAACGCCTTTACCGAACAGCCAAGCTTATCTAATATCTTTGCATTCTTAAAATTATCCGACATCGGGCTGTCTGTTGTGAATTTTCTGAAAATGTCATCGGGACGGTTATTTTTATCGCCCGTTATCGTTACCTCATATATCCCGTCACCGTAAAGACTTGTTCCGATTATAACCGCCGCATTTGAATGATATGCGCGTCCGTAGTATAAATTCCAGCTGTTCTCCTCGATACCGGTTATGCCCTCTACTATGTACTTAACGCAAAATGCTGTTGCCATGTGCATACGGCCGGCATTCATTCCGGCGCTTGTGCATACGGACGCGTTTACGCCCTCGGCAATAATAAGCTTTGACGCGGTTATGCTGTGTGTATCACCGTTATGTGTTATCTCTACTTCGTCACCTGCGTCCTTGGCTCCCAAGGCAACGGTGTTCATCATAAACTTCACGCCGCTCTTACCGCAAAGTTCATACAGATCTTTGATCATTCTGCCCTTGTCAAACTTATACGAAAACGGCTCCTTACCGTCATTTCTCGCAAATCTTATCGTATTGCCCTTCGGAGAATGATAGTATTTATTATTTACTCTTACAAGCTTTCCTGTATACGGTACCTCAAATCCGCTTTTCTCAAATATGAGCTTGCCGTTTCCTACCGCTACGCCCTCTCCTTCATAATCGTCATCAAGGATAAACTGCATTGAACAGGCTCTCCTTAAGTTGTTGAAATCTTTTTTCTGCTCTATAACCGTAACATCAACGCCCGCATCCGCAAGCTCCTTCGCAGCCCACAGTCCTGCCGGGCCCGCGCCTATAATGACAACATTTTTGCTCATTTTATTATGCGTGTCTCCTTTCACAGCATCTGCTCCAGCCGCTCTCCTACTGCCTTTAAGAAGTCCTCTGTGTTGACTTTTTTCTTGTTTTCAAGCTGTGATATCGCGTAAAGATCGCCCGTCATTATACCGCTCTCGATCGTGTCTATCGTCGCTCTCTCAAGCGCGTCGGCATATCTTATAAGATCCTGCAAGCCGTCAAGCTCGCCTCTTTTCCTGAACGCGCCCGACCACGCAAATATAGTCGCTACCGAATTTGTCGAGGTCTCCTCGCCTTTAAGATGCTTGTAATAGTGACGCTGCACAGTACCGTGCGCCGCCTCGTATTCGTATATACCGTCAGGCGATACCAATACCGATGTCATCATGGCGAGCGAACCGTATGCCGTCGCGACCATATCCGACATTACATCGCCGTCATAATTCTTGCACGCCCATATATATCCGCCATTGGAGCGAATAACACGCGCAACGGCATCATCTATCAGTGTATAGAAATATTCTATGCCGCAGCTGTCAAATTTTTGCTTATATTCATTTTCAAATATCTCGCTGAATATATCCTTAAATCTATGGTCGTATTTCTTGGAAATGGTGTCCTTCGTTGCGAACCATATATCCTGCTTCATATCAAGCGCATAATTAAAGCAAGCTCTTGCAAAGGATGAAATGCTCTCGTCCCTGTTATGTACACCCTGTATTACGCCGCTGCCTTTAAACTCATGGATCGTCTCCCTCGTCTCTTTGCCGTCGCGGTCGGTGTAGACAAGCTCCGCCTTGCCGCCTGCCGGCACCTGCATCTCAACATTTTTATATACATCGCCGTATGCATGACGGGCAATGGTTATCGGCTTTGTCCATGTGGGTATGTACGGAACTATGCCCTTGACGAGGATAGGTGTTCTGAATACCGTACCGTCAAGAATGGCTCTTATGGTACCGTTGGGGGATTTCCACATTTCCTTGAGATCGTATTCGGTCATTCTCGCCGCGTTGGGAGTTATCGTCGCGCATTTTACGGCAACACCGTATTTTTTCGTTGCCTCCGCGCTTTGTGTTGTCACGAGATCGTCGGTATCATTTCTGTTTTTCAGTCCGAGATCGTAATATTCCGTTTTCAGATCAATATGCGGTGTGATAAGTATATCCTTTATCATGCTCCAGATAACTCTGGTCATTTCATCTCCGTCCATTTCAACAATCGGAGTCGTCATTTGAATTTTAGCCATTGAATTTCCTCCCATCTAAAAATGTAGGGATTCTGTAGCTCATTACAAAATCCCCATTGCCTTTTTAATTAATACTTACGCCTTTTTTACAGTCGCTTTCTTTGCTGCCGGCTTCTTTGCGGCTTCCTTTTTAGCCTCAGCCTTGCCTGCCGGCTTTACGGTATCCGCTGCTTTTACCTCTGCCTTTTTGGGTTCGGGCTTCTTTACTTCCACCTTTTTAGCGTCTGCCTTCTTTGTTTCGGGCTTCTTTGCCGCAGGTTTCTTTGCCGCAGGCTTCTTAGCTGCCGGCTTCTTCGCCGGTGCAACATACTTCGGTATCGCCGTCTTGAGAGTGTCAAGCTTTTCAAAATTACCGGTCGCTGTGGCAGCTCCCTTATCTATCGCGTCATCAAGCGTGATCTTGCCGGCTAAGATGTCCATCATTGCCTTTCTGCTTATATCGATAACAGCATCATTATCATGATAATCATAGCCCTGTACATCAACAGCTCCGTTTACTGACTTGAAATACAGCGTGCCGCCGCAATCTTCATCGGTAAGCGTTACCTGTACAGCCATATCCGCTAATTTTGAAGCGTCTACCGCAACAAATTTTTCCTGAATTTTCTTTAATGCTCCTTCAAATGTCATAACAATTATCTCCTTTCGCCCCAATCGGTGGGGATCTTTTGATTTACGATTTGACAAGTAAGAGTATACTCTATATTTTTTGATATGTCAAACCTTTTCATAATTTTTGTTTATTTTATTGATAAATACAATTATTTTATGGTGTTTTTTGGTATCTATTCCGCTTTATTCTTAGTTTTGTTTATCTGTGCAGCCTTTAATGTATTTTTCATAAGCATCGCTATCGTCATCGGCCCCACACCTCCGGGTACGGGCGTTATCGCAGCAGCGACATTTTGGGCCGCATCAAATTCGACATCCCCCACCAGCACCTTCGGCGCTATTCTGTTTATGCCTACATCTATTACGACCGCGCCGGGCTTTACCATATCTCCCTTTATAAATTCGGGAATGCCTACCGCCGCTATTAAAATATCGGCGTTACGCGTCTTATCGGCAAGGGATCGCGTTTTTGAATGGCATATCGTGACGGTGCCGTTGCTGTGGAGCAGAAGCATCGCCATCGGCTTTCCGACTATGTTCGATCTGCCGACTATGACGCACTCCTTGCCGGCAACATCAATTCCGCTCTCCTTTATAAGCTCCATTACGCCTGCAGGCGTACATGGTACAAAATCGTAATTGCCCGTCATTATCTTACCCACATTTACCGGATGAAATGCATCTACATCCTTTTTCGGGTCTATCGCGTTGATGACAGCGTCCTCGTCTATATGCTCCGGGAGCGGAAGCTGACATAGTATGCCCGATACGGATGCATCTTTGTTGAGTTTGTCTATAAGCTTTACAAGCTCTTCTTGCGTTGTCGTATCCGGGAGCAGATGCTCAAATGAGTTTATTCCGATATATTCACAGGCAAGCTTTTTGTTCCTGACATACACCTTGCTTGCCGGATCATCACCGACAAGAATAACGGCAAGTCCCGGATATATCCCATTTTCCTTCAGAGCCTTTACCTGCTCCTTCATTTCCTCCTTTATCCTTGCGGAAACGGCCTTGCCGCTTAACAGCTTTGTCATCTTCTCCTCCGTTCTTTACAGATCATCGTCTGTAAATTCCTCCATGTCGTCAATTGCTCCGTTTCCGTATCCCACATCGGTATAGGATATCAGTACATCCCTCGGCTTTGAGCCGTTTGCCGGTGATACGATGCCGCGTGCCTCCATCTGGTCTATTATTCGTCCTGCTCTTGAATATCCTACGCTCAGCCGCCTTTGCACCATAGATGTCGATATCTTTCCAAGCTCCACCGCCAATCGTATTGCATCGCCCAGGAGCGGATCGCCGTCCTCCTCCTTATCGGGGGTCACACCGTTTTCACCGAGCTGCACGCGCTCGATATGCTCCGCAAGATCCTCGCTGTAGTGAGTTTTGGGAGTGGTTTCGGAAATGAAATTTATTATTCTTTCGATCTCACTGTCTGAGACGAACGCGCCCTGAACGCGCGTCGTGGCGCGCGCGCCTGCCGGGAAATACAGCATATCGCCCATACCAAGCAGCTTTTCCGCGCCGGATTTATCAAGGATCGTTCGGCTGTCGACCTGCG
>CAJONM010000106.1 GCA_905235885.1 uncultured Clostridia bacterium | reverse complement strand
GCGCTTATGGATAAGCTCGGCATACAGGGCGGCGAATGCACATCCGACGGAAAGTTTTCGCTTGACGCGTGCCGCTGTGTGGGCGCGTGCGGACTTGCGCCGGTCATGATGGTAAACGATGATGTTTACGGTCGCCTTACGGTCGATGACATAGACGGCATATTGGCTAAATATGCCTGATCGGGACAAAACAGAACAAAAATCGGTTTGTGAAACGAGTTGAGGGGGAAAACCATGCTTTTATCAGATATTCGAGATATACTTGAAGCCGATGTTCTGACCGGCGAGGATACGGCAGAGCTTGCTAAGATAGATATACATACCGCGTGCGGCAGCGACCTTATGAGCGATGTGCTTGCATTTGTAAAGGAGCAGGCGCTGCTGCTTTCGGGACTTATCAATTTGCAGGTCATACGGACCGCGGAAATGATGGATATTGTAGCGGTATGCTTTGTACGCGGCAAGAGACCGGCAGATGATGTGATCGAATACGCCAAGAGACGGGGCATAACTCTGGTGGCAACGGAGCAGCCTCTTTATAACGCGTGCGGTATGCTCTATGACAAGGGCCTGAGAGGTAGAAGCTATGCTAAAGCATTATGAAATTTCGGGAACTGATTTCGCAAACGCGGGTGAGGCTTCAAGTGATTTCAAATTAATGCTTAAAAAGCTCGGTGTGCCGGGGAATATAATCAGAAAAATATCCATTGCCATGTATGAAGCGGAGATAAACACCGTTATACATGGGCATGGCGGCATATGCGATGCGGAAATTTTACCCGATCGGGTAGTCATTACCTTCAAGGATAACGGGCCCGGCATTGCCGATGTGTCCCGTGCCATGCAGGAGGGGTATTCGACCGCGAGCGATCAGATCCGGCAGCTTGGTTTTGGTGCCGGAATGGGTCTGCCGAATATAAAGAAGTACACAGACGAAATGATAATAGACAGTGCCGAGGGCAAAGGTACTATGCTGATCCTTACGATCAATTTGCAGTAAAGCCGATAATACAAAGAGCTTTAACGGGAGGCTCTGCTTTCAGACAGAAGGTGAGTTAATTATGTATTTTCATTCCGTAACTCTTGATTCCGAAAAATGCCGCGGATGCACAAATTGTGTAAAGGGCTGTCCTACGGAAGCGATCCGTGTTCGAGACGGAAAGGCGAGGATCATAAAAGAGCGCTGCATCGACTGCGGCGAATGTATACGCATATGTCCGTATCACGCAAAGATAAGTACGACGGATTCGCTTGATATAACAAAGGATTATAAATACAATATAATAATGACTCCGCCGTCCTTTTACGGTCAGTTCAAGGGCGTGACGGATGTGAACCTGATCCTGACCGCGCTTAAAAGAATAGGCTTCGACAATGTATATGAAGTCGCGCGCGGCGCGGAATATATAACGGCTGTAACGGCGCAGCTGATGAACATGGGTAAGCTCCCAAGACCGGCGATAAGCTCGGCTTGTCCGGTGATAAATCACCTCATAAGCATAAAATTCCCGGAGCTGATAGACAATATCGTCCGTCTTATATCACCGATGGAGTTTGCCGCCATGCAGGCGCGAAAGGAAGCCGTAAGCGTAACGGGATTGCGTAACGAGGATATAGGAGTATTTTTCATAACTCCCTGTCCGGCGAAAATGACGAATATACGAACATATATGTTTTTGGATGAGCCGGTACTTAGCGGTGCGTTTTCCGTAAACGATATGTACGCAAAGCTTTTGCCTGTCCTAAGCACGATAGAAAAGCCCGAAAAACTTGCCAGAGCGAGCATACAGGGCATTTCGTGGGGACGCGGAGGCGGAGAGAGCGCCGGTGTCCCGACGCCGAAGGTAATTCATGCCGACGGCATAGGCAACGCGGTAAAGGTGCTTGAACAAATGGAAAACAACGACATAGACGCGGATTTTGTAGAGCTTGGCTCATGCCCCGGCGGATGCGTCGGCGGACCGTTAAACATTGAAAATCCGTTTGTCGCGGCAAGCCGTATGGAAAATATGATAGTAGCCGATGACGCCGCATCTCCTGTTGGGGAATTTGATATTTCCGAAATGCTGTGGAAGCATGATCTTGAGCCGATACCGGTAATGAAGCTTGATGATGACTTCTCCGTTGCAATGGCTAAGATGCAGGAAATAGAGCGGATATACGAGGAGCTGCCAAAGCTTGATTGCGGCGCGTGCGGAGCACCGTCATGCAGAGCGAAGGCGGAGGATGTTGTCCGCGGATACGGCAAGGAAGAGGATTGTATAGTAAAGATGCGCGAGCGCATATTGACGCTCAACGACAATAATGACGGCAAGGAGGAACAGAGATGAAGGTCTCCGAGCTTGCACGAGAGCTTGAGCTGGAGCTTATAAGCTCCGCCGATTATGAGGATCGGGATGTTACGGGCTGCTACATAGGCGATCTCCTGAGCTGGGTAATGGGCAGAGCAATGCCCGGCGATGCGTGGATCACGATAATGAGCAATATCAATATCGCCGCTGTGGCGTCGCTTTCGGATGCGGCTT
>CAJONM010000105.1 GCA_905235885.1 uncultured Clostridia bacterium | reverse complement strand
TGGCGTTTCCGGCGGGATTCGAACCCACGACCTACCGCTTAGGAGGCGGTCGCTCTATCCTGCTGAGCTACGGAAACATTTTTATGGGCTGCAATAGCAATATCACAGCCCGTACATTATATCACATTATGATCTGATTTGCAAGCTTTTATTTGCAAACAAATACTATTCTTTGGCTTTCAGGGGTCGGCGTGTGCGCGGTAAGCTCATCATAAACAGTCGTTTCCGAGAAGCCGGCACTCTTTAACATATAGCGGAGATGTCTTTCGCTCCAGCCGCGCTGAATGTGCTGCTCCTCAAAGCGTCGGTATTTATTGCCCTCGCGCACAAAGAAATTCAAGAGCATATATGATAGGTTATATTTTTCAATATACTCATTCTGCCATGAATAAAATATATCGCTGTCGGAATGAATGAATGTATCATTCCCTATGACCGTGCCGAGCTTATACGCTGTGCTTATATCAAAGATAAACACTCCGCCGCGCGTCAGTGACTTGCGGACATTTTTAAAGGTCCGCAAGACCGATTTGGGCGTTATCTGATAATTTATCCCATCTATCATACATAGGACGGCATCGTATTCCGTATCAGTCTCAAATCTTGACATATCACTGCATATAAACCGCGAATGCGGACTTTTATCGGCGGCGACGGTAAGCATATCCGAGCTTATATCAACGCCTGTCATATCATAACCGCGCACAGCAAGGCGCGAGGTCATATTGCCCGTTCCGCAGGCAAGCTCGCATATGCGCTCGGGCGCGCAATTATACTCGTGAAACAGATTTTCCAGATAATCGCACCACTTATCATAATCGATATCGTCACATATCAGACGATCGTATATATACGCAAAATCTCCGTATTTCATTATCTTAATTCGGCGTTAAGTTCGCTTGCAAGATTATCGACAATCTTTCTATGGATATTATCCGCTTCGGCACCGGTAAGACTTCTATCGGCAGCCTTAAACTCCGCCTTATACATGACGCTCTTTTTCCCGTTCGGAATCTGTGCGCCTTCATATACATCGCCAAGCTCCAACCTCGCAAGAAGCTTTCCGCTTGCCTTCCTGATCACCTTCTCTATATTCGCGACCGGCACAAGCTTGTCGATAACAATCGAGAAATCACGCGTTACCGATGGGAATTTAGTAAGCGGCGTATACTTGACATCTCTTTTTGCGGATTTATATATAGCTCTGAAATCAAGCTCGCCCATATATGCTCTCGCGCCAAGCTCAAACGCTCTTGCAACAGACGGATGCACCTCGCCTATAATGCCTATATACCTGCCATTTATCGTGATGACGGCAGCTCTACCGGGATGATATACGGGGTTGTCCGATACACGCTCATACTCAACATTGTCGATATGGAGCCTTTCAAAAATCTCCTCACATACGCCCTTTATATCGTAAAAATCCGTATTTCCGTACATACCGAGCATAAGCGTCGGTTTTTCATCCGGCAGCTCGCCCTCTGTGGTCGGGATATACACTCTGCCAAGCTCAAACAGCCTTGCGCTCTTGTTGCGGTAGTTGTAGTTTCTTGACAGTGTTTCAAGCATGCTGCCTGCCATAGTGGTGCGCATAACGGATGTATCTTCACCGAGCGGATTTGTGATCCTTACCCTGTTTCTCAGCGGCGAATCAGGGGATATATTCATCTTGTCAAGCACTGACGGGCTTTGGAATGTATATGTGTATATTTCATACATGCCCTGCGATGTCAGCACATCCGCGATCTCCGACTCAAGCTTCTGGACCGGTGTTTTCAGTCCGCTCGTTGTCGCGCCGCTCATAAGGGTAGTCGGTATCTTGTCATAGCCGTAAAACCGCGCTACTTCCTCGGCAATATCAGCCTCCGCCAAAAGATCGGGTCTGAATGACGGCGGATAAAGCATCATTTTTTCCATATCCACGCCTATCTCAAGCGCAGAGAAAACAGCTCTCATATCATCTGTTGATATATCCGTTCCGAGAAAAGCATTGATCTTATCGGGTCTGAACTTTATTGATACAGGCTCGCCCACATTGCCCATAACATCTATCATTCCGCATACATTCTCGCCGCAGCCAAGCTCCTCAACGAGTGCGCACGCACGCTCTATCGCCGGTACGGTATTGTTATAGTCAAGTCCCTTTTCATATCGCGATGATGCCTCTGTCCTCAATCCGACGCGCTGTGCCGTAAGACGGATCGATGACGCGTCAAATGTAGCGGATTCAAATACGACAGTCGTTGTATCTTCCTTTATCTCTGAATTAAATCCGCCCATAACGCCGGCTATGGCAATTGCGCGGTCGCTGTCGGCAATAACAAGATCGTCCGATGTCAGCTTTCTTTCCTGTTCGTCAAGCGTTTTTATTTTCTCGCCCTCACCGGCGCGGCGAACTCTTATTTTGCCGCCGGATATGTCGCGTATATCAAACGCGTGCATGGGCTGTCCGTATTCGAGAAGAACATAGTTTGTAATATCAACTATATTGTTTATAGCCCTTACGCCGCAAGCCTCCAGACGCTCACGCATCCATTTCGGGGACGGACCGATCTTTACATTTTGTACCACCCTGCCGCAATAGCGCTTGCATTTGTCCTTGTCGGCGATCTCGATCTTTATCAGATCGTTTATATCACCGCCGTTTTCGCTGAATTTCGGCACCGGGATATTAAACGGCTTTTTGAAGGTCGCCGCCGTTTCACGCGCAAGACCGATTATGGAGAAACAGTCGGGGCGGTTTGATGTTATCTCGAACTCTACCACATTTTCGTTAAGTCCGAACAGATCCTTTACATCGCTGCCTATCTCGGCATTTTCGTCAAGGACAAGTATACCGTATTCCGGCTCATAGCCCAGACGGGAATTGTCTATCCCCATTTCATCGGACGAGCATATCATTCCGTTTGACTCCACTCCGCGCAGCTTGCCCTTTTTTATTTTAATGCCGCCGGGAAGAGTCGCTCCGTTTAGTGCAACCGGCACCTTCTGACCCTGTGCAACATTCGGCGCACCACATACTATTTGTATCGGCTCGGCCTCGCCCACATCGACCATACATATATGCAAATGATCGCTGTCGGGGTGCATCTGGCATGAAAGCACCTTTCCCACTACTATCTTATCCAGCTCCGCACCGAGATTTTTCACACCCTCGACCTTAGAGCCGCTCATTGTCATTTTATCGGCATATTCCTTTGGCGTAACCCCCGATATGTGCGTATAATCGGAGAGCCAACTCATAGGTAAATTCATTTTTTCTACACTCCTTTCGATCAGAATTGCTCCAGAAAACGCATATCGTTTTCAAAGAACAGTCTGAGGTCGTTTATGCTGTACTTACCCATGGCTATACGCTCCAGACCTATGCCGAACGCGAAGCCGGTGTATTCTTCGGGGTCTATGCCGCAATTCGCAAGAACCTTCGGATGTACCATGCCGCAGCCGAGTATCTCGATCCAGCCCTCACCCTTACATACGCTGCAGCCTTTTCCGCCGCAATTGAAGCAACTGTAGTCCATCTCCGCGGACGGCTCCGTAAACGGGAAATGGTGCGGTCTGAACCGAACGCGCGTTTTTTCGCCGTAGAGCTTCTTTACAAACATCTCCAATGTACCCTTGAGATCTGCCATAGTGATATTCTTATCAACGACCAGTCCCTCTATCTGATGGAACACCGGTGAATGCGTCGCATCCTGCGTATCGCTTCTGTATACCTTACCTGGAGCTATCACCCGTATCGGCGGCTTTGTCTTTTCCATGACGCGCACCTGCATACCTGAGGTCTGCGTTCTGAGCACTATATTATCAGCGATATAGAATGTGTCCTGAGTATCACGCGCCGGATGATTTTTTGGAATATTTAACGCTTCAAAGTTATAATAGTCATACTCGACCTCCGGTCCGTCAGCAACCGAAAAGCCCATGCCCATAAATATCTCTTTAAGCTCATTCATCACCTGCGTCAACGGATGCAGCTTGCCCTCGTGATTTCTTTTTCCCGGCATCGTCACATCTATTGTTTCCGCTTCGAGTCTTTTTTCCTCGATTGCCGCCGCGATGGCAGCCTTGCGCTCCTCTATCTCGGTCTCCAGCCGTTTGCGTATCTCATTGGCAAATGCGCCGATCTGAGGTCTTTCCTCCGCCGGAAGCTTGCCCATGCCCTTGAGTACCGCCGTAAGCTCACCCTTTTTACCCATATATTTGATACGGATGTTTTCAAGCGTTTCTATTTTTTCGGCATCCTTTAATGCCGCCTCTACAGACATTCTTATCTGCTCTAACTCTTTCTTCATGTATGCTGTCCTTTCAATTTGAAATCTTTGTTATTCCGCGTCAAGCACATCCGTGCCGCCGCCTGTATCCGTTGTCGTCCCGGACGATACACTGTCGCCTGGCGGTGACGCCGCGCCTGTACCCGTATCCGTGTCCGAAGGCGTTGTGCTGTCCGTTTTAGATGATGCACCCGTGTCGCTGTCGGGCGCGGCGGTCGATGTTGACGCGTCCGATGCTTGGGTAGGCGCCGCTGAGCTTTCCTCTGTCGGCTTCTCTGAGCTTTCTTCATTCTCTTTCGAGCCGGCATGGCTTGAACATCTCGCCTTCGGCTTGGTGTCCTCGGTAAAATATGCCTTTATACCTGTACACCAGCTGTTGGGGAGCTTTCCGCTTATCGAGCAGACATTCATCTCCACAACATCCGACGGCTTTGTCAATGTTTTATACGGCTGATTTGCCGAGATCCTGTCAAACACCATTTTCCATGCGCTCACGCAAGGATTTCCCGTTATGCCCGCGGCTCTGAGCGATGACGGAGAGTCGAAGCCGAACCATGTAGCTCCCACATAATACGGCGTGAAGCCGACAAACCATTTATCAAAGTTATCATCCGTTGTACCGGTCTTTCCGTATGTCGGCATACCTGAGCTGAGCCTTGCGCCCGTCGCCGTTCCGTACGGCAGATTGACCGGACCTGACAGCAGATCGGCAGTTATAAACGCCGCAGAGCCGCTCATTGCCTGTGTTTCATTCATATGATTTTCAAGAACGACCTCGCCGTTCTGGTTGGTTACCTTCGTATATGTGTACGGAGTTATATATTTTCCGCTGTTTACGAATACACCGTATGCCGCCGCCATTTCCTTTACGGTGACACCGTCGGTAAGTCCGCCCAGAGCAAGTGATGAATAGTTCTTGTCACCGTCCTGTATGGTGGTCAGGTGGAATTTATCCTTCAGATAGCCGTAGGAATTTGATATTCCGACCTTTTGCAGTATCCTTATCGCCGGAATATTTGCCGAACGCGCGATCGCCTCTTTTACAAGCATATCGCCCTTGTAGCCGTTGTAATCATTTTTCGGTTTCCAGCCGTCGGAGAACTCGCCCTCATCAAAGGCTTTATCCTCTATGACATCGACCTCCGTTACCTTGCCCAGATCTATCGCCGGACCGTATACCGAAAGCGGCTTTATCGACGATCCCGGCTGCCGCTTTGACTGCGTTGCTCTGTTCCAGCCGCGTATATCCGTCTTTTCGCCCAATCCGCCGATTATGCCCTTTATCTCGCCCGTATACGGGTCACTTATTACCATAGCCGACTGCGCGCCGCCGCCGGGAAAATTCGATGTGTTTTCAAACACATCCTCCATTATGTCCTGTATCTGCGGATCAACAGTCGCATATATCTTGAAGCCGCCGTTATACACCTGCCTTGTAGCGAAGTCCTCGGCGTAGTTTTTCTCCTTTACAAGATCGTTTATTACATCATTTACCACCTGATCGGCAAAATACGATGTTTTGTTGATCAAAAATGATGCCGTCTTCGTTGTCAATATCAGCTCCGACGCTCTCGCCGACTGATATTCTCCTTCCGTTATATAGCCAAGCTCAAGCATTTTTGAAAGAACGATATTTCGTTTTTCAACATTATTCGCTTTGTTTGCTATCGGATCATACAGCGACGGATATTGCGTTATGCCGGCGATGGACGCCGCCTCCTGCAAATTGAGCTCCGATGCCGATTTACCAAAATAAAGCTGCGCTGCCGCCTCAACGCCGTTACAGCCGTTGGCAAAGTATACGATATTGCAGTACATCGTTAATATATCGTCCTTTTTAAGCTGTTTCTCAAGCGCTATGGCACGCATCATTTCCTTTATCTTTCGCGTTGCCTTGAAATCGTTCTCGCTCGTTATGTTTTTTATTACCTGTTGTGTTATTGTCGATCCGCCGTATGTTGACTCGCCTATGCCGATCCTTGAAAAGGCGTACCTGACCGTCGCGCCCAATGTACGCTTGATATCGACACCGTTGTGTTGATAAAATCGCTCATCCTCTATCGCCACGACAGCGTTCTTGAAGTTTTCGGATATGTTTGCCGACTCAACCCATATTCTGTTTGAGTCGGATTGGAGCGTTTCGTATTCGTGCTCCATACCTGCCTTGTCGATATAATATATCGCCGAATTGTTGTTGAGCGCAAGGCTTTCTATATTCATATCGCGGATCTCACGCGAAACAGCTGTATACATACCGACAAACATTCCGGCAAACACGACAACCAAAACCGCTATCGTTACCAGAACGGTCGTGCGCAGCTTGCGCCTGAATTCTATCTGCTTTTCCGTAAGCTTCTTCTTTTTCTTTTTTCCTGTTTTTGTATTAGTCTTTGAGCTTGCGTCCGATTGCGCCGGTTTTGCAGGCGTTTTCCTCGCAGGTGCGCTGTGGACAGGCTGGGACACGCGTTTTCTGCGTCGCGCCGGCGTTGCCGCGCTGCCTGATGTCTCCCTGTCAAATGCCTCCCAATCAAAATCATCCGTGTTGGATGTGTTTCTGTTTCTTCTCCTGCTGTATTCATCTGCCATTATTGCTCGCCTCCCATCATATGGCGTTGCTTTTTCTGTACATACACTTTCATTATACAACAATTTTATCATTTTTTCAATAGTTTTGGTATGATTTTTTTTCATATCGGAAAGAATTATGTTAAATATTTCTTTTTACGGAGGTCAATATGGAAAAAAAGAAGCTTATATATAGGTATATTATTCTTTCAGCGTCATATTTATTTTTAACGGCACTGTTCTTTGCGGCTGGATATTCCATAGGCTACAGGAGCGGCGGTGCGTTATCCGAGCAGGTGTCGGCAATGGTCGCCGCGTCGCCTGCGGCATCGGAGGCGGCGGATGAGATGAGACGGTACCGCGTTATCCTTGAGGACGGCGAGCTTCGTCTGTATTCGGATGAAAACGGCATCAGCAGACTTATCTCAGCGGAAAACATAAGCGAGTCCCCCTTCCCCGCGCGCGATATTGCCATACTCAAGGAGGGCGTTTCATTTGAAGATCAAAATGATGCGTTTGCCCTGATGGAGAACTTTTTGTCATAATATCACCATTTATGAACTATATGTGAACTTTGCTAAGTTGTAAAATAAAATGACCAAAAAAGATGACTCATCAAGAAGTCTCTGGTATAATGTTAAGTGACGAAACAAAACAGAACCG
>CAJONM010000104.1 GCA_905235885.1 uncultured Clostridia bacterium | reverse complement strand
TCTCGCAAGCGAGCCGATCCGCTCCGAGCGCATCGGGTTGCGCTTGTATGCCATTGCCGATGAACCGATCTGCGATTTCTCAAACGGCTCTTCAATCTGCTTCATATGCTGCAATAGCCGTATATCGTTTGAGAATTTATACGCGCTCTGAGCAATAGAGCTGAGGATCGCAAGCATCTGAGTATCGAGCTTACGCGGATATGTCTGACCGCTTACGGGGAATGTATCGGAATAGCCCATTTTTTCGGCTATCTTCTTATCAAGCTCCTTGCACTTTTTATGGTCGCCATCAAACAGCTCCATAAAGCTTGCCTGCGTACCGGTCGTTCCCTTGCAGCCTAAAAGCTTTGATTTGGAAAGCTGATGATCCACATCCTCAAGATCCATGACCAGCTCCTCGATCCACAAAGATGCGCGCTTGCCGACAGTCGTCGGCTGCGCCGGCTGAAAATGCGTGAATGCAAGGCATGGCAGCGATCTGTATTTATCGGCAAACGCCGCAAGCTCGCCTATAAGGCATACGAGCTTTTTCTTTATAAGCTGCATCGCCTCTGTCATTATGATAATATCCGTATTATCGCCCACATAGCAGCTTGTCGCACCCAGATGGATTATCGGCTTTGCCGCCGGACATTGCATTCCGTATGCGTATACATGGGACATGACATCATGGCGCACTTCCTTTTCGCGCGCCTTTGCCACATCGTAGTTTATATCGTATATATGCTCCTTCATCTGAGCGATCTGCTCATCTGTTATGTTCAGCCCCAACTCCTTCTCGCTCTCTGCCAACGCTATCCACAGCTTGCGCCATGTGGAAAACTTTTTGTCGGGTGAGAATATATACTGCATCTCCTTCGATGCGTATCGGGAATTTAACGGGCTTTCATAAGTATTTGTAGCCATATTGCGCTCCTTTTTCTTATATGACGGTCCTTTCGGCTCAACCGATAAGTCCCATTCTCTTGGCAACCTCGATATATGCCTCCTCTACATCGCCCAGATCCCTGCGAAATCTGTCCTTATCGAGCTTTGCGTGTGTCGTGGCATCCCACAAACGGCAGGTGTCGGGCGATATTTCGTCTGCAAGTATTATCTCGCCGTCAGGCGTTTTGCCGAACTCTATCTTGAAGTCTACAAGCTCTATATTGAGCTTCATAAAATATGCCTTTAAAAAGTCGTTTACCCTAAATGTAAGCGCTGCGATCGTGTCCAGATCCTTTTTTGTAGCCGCGCCGATCGCAGTTATCTGATAATCGTTTATCATCGGATCGTCAAGCGCATCATCCTTGAGGCAATATTCAAGAGTTGAATTTTTAAGCGCCTGCCCTTCCTCAACGCCGAAACGCTTTGAAAAGCTGCCGGCTGCTATGTTTCGCACGATCACCTCAAGCGGAACGATCGTTACCTTTTTAACTACCGTTTCACGCTCGGATATTTCCTCTACAAAATGCGTCGGGATACCCTCCTTTGCCATCAGCGACATAAGGTAATTCGACATTCTGTTATTTATAACGCCCTTGCCTGCGATCGTACCCTTTTTCTTGCCGTTAAAGGCGGTGGCATCATCCTTGTAGTCAACGATATAAAGATCATCGCTGTCTGTTTTATAAACCTTTTTTGCCTTGCCCTCATAAAGCATTTCTCTTTTTTCCATCGTTTGTCATTCCTTTCAACAAAAAACAAAATACATATTAATTATATAATAAAATCAAGATAAAATCAAGCTTTTTTGCAAACTTCTTTACATTTTGGGAAATTTATGTTAAAATGACTATATCACATCAAAGAAAGCGAAGTGCCGTTATAAATGATATATAGTAATGACATCAACAAAGTATGCGGTCTGTGCCGTCATGCCGACACGCTGCCCGATAATGACGCGGAGATGTACTGCACTCTCAAGGGCTGTAACACCGACCGCTCCGCAGCCGACTGCGGCAGATTTGAATATGATATTTTCAAGAAAACCGTACATAGAAAAAGGCGGCTTGACAGTAAATTCTCAGCCGCCGATTTTTCCATCGATTAAATATCTGTCATCGCGGAGGATATATTCGTCCCCGTCCATGCCGTAGAGCTTGTTGAGTTTAAGCGCGACGGTTACAGGCATATCGCTCCGCTCTTTTTCATAAGTAGAAAGAGAATGACGGGATATACCGATCATATCCGCGACATCCGCTTGCGTAAGATCGCGTCTTTTCCTTTGCATTCTGTAATATTTACCGTTCATAGAAGATCCCTCCCATATGCTTATTTTAGCATATGGGAGGGATCTTTTCAACAAAACAGAAATTTTTCGTGAATGTTTTTCCCGATTTTTCGCGTGTTTTCGTCATTTTTTCGCATATTGCCGTCACTCGCGGCAAACAGGAAAAATACTTTGGATTTTTTGTCTGTATGCTGTTTTTCCGAAAAATCGTGTACATTACATTATGTCCTTATCGTCTATGAACATACGCTTTCTGTGTACTGCGGTAAATCCGCCGTCATAGCCATCGCAATATTTTACTGCCGCCTCTATTACTGTCTGAGGCTTCAGGTTGTATTGACTGCCGCATGATAGGATCATACGGACGGTCTGAACTCCGTCCTCATACCCTATGCTTTCAAGCTCAAAAATATGCGGACGGATATCCGAATTTTTTATGCCGCTTTTTGTTTTTTTCGGAACTATAAGCTCCGGCTCGGAAAGCAGACGCTCCGTGTCAAACGGCGCATCGCATTCGGTCTGTACGATATATTCGGCTTTATTTATCTTTGTAAGGTCGATCTCCTTTCCGTCGATGCGGCGCACGCCATATATCTTAAAGCCCGGCGGCATGGCGCGCTCAAGCTCGCTCTGTATCTCGCCGTCATCAAGGTCGGTAACAAAGCCTACGCGCATATATTCACATTCGCTCGTTACCGCGACCGGCATAGGCTGCGCTATCATCATGACCGGATGCGGATTAAACCCTTGCGAAAACTCAAAATTCAATCGTGACCGTCTTACGGCTCTGTGAAAACATCGCACAAAGTCGAGATGCGATATATATTTGACGCGGTCATCCCTGCCGTATTTTATTATATACTTAGCCATTGTCCGCACCTCGCCCTTCAAAGCACACGCCCGCCTCGAAAGCTGCCGCGCCGCAGCCGGAGCATTTGAGACGGCAATGCGGTGTAACGGTCTCCGCCTTTGCCTTTTCGTTCTCACTGATAAAAAACTTCTTCGTAACGCCGATGTCTATATGATCCCACGGCAGAACCTCGTCATACGAGCGCTCCCTCGCCGCGTAAAAATCAGGGTCAAGTCCGCATTCTTCTATGGCTTCGATCCACTTGTCAAAATCAAAAAATTCGCCCCACGCGTCAAATTTACAGCCGCGCTTTACCGCCGTAATTATAGCCTTACAAAGTCGCCTGTCACCACGCGCGAACACACCCTCAAGATAGCTCGTTTTATTGTCATGGTAAGTATAGCGTATTCGCTTTGACGGAACATTTTCCTTTATAAGTCTCTGCTTTCGGATAAGCTCCTCGCGCGTATTCATAGCCGTCCATTGAAACGCGGTAAACGGCTTTGGCACGAAAGATGACGCGCTGATAGTGATATTTATATTCTTCGCCCTCTCTTCCTTCGGGATCGCGAAATATTCATCGAGAACGCGCCCTGCCAGTGCCGGTATACCCTTGACATCGTCATCCGTTTCGGTAGGCAGACCTATCATAAAATAGAGCTTTACATTTGTCCAGCCGCCCTTGAACAGCAGCTTTACTGATGAAACTATATCATCTTCTGTTATGTTCTTATTTATGACATCGCGCAGTCTTTGCGTACCTGCCTCCGGCGCGAATGTTATGCCGCTTTTTCGCACCTTCTGTACTTTTTCCATCAGCTCCAGAGAGAAGTTATCGATCCTTAGCGATGGCAGCGACAATCCTATTTTTTTCTCTTCGGTAAATTTTAAAAGTCCGTCCGTCAACTTCGGAAGCCCCGAAAAATCGCTCGTGGAAAGTGACGAGAGAGAGATCTCATCGTAACCGCTGCACGATAACAGGCTTTCGGCAAGTCCCAGCAGTGTTTCCGGCTCGCGCTCCCTGAGTGGACGATATATATACCCTGCCTGGCAGAACCGACAGCCGCGCATACAACCGCGCATCACCTCAAGCATGACGCGATCATGCACGACCTCGCCAAACGGGACTATGATCGTATCGGGCGCATATGTACCGTTAAAGTCCTCTACAATGCGCTTTCGGATCGTTTTCGGTGCATTCGGATCGTTCGGTGTTATCGAAGCTATCGTGCCGTCGGTATTATATTCCACATCATAAAAGGACGGAACATATATTCCGTCTATCTTAACAAGCCTTCGGAGCAGCTCGCGTTTTGAGCGTTTGCCCTCACGCTTCCACTCTTTGTAGACCTCCATTGTTTCATGGATCTGCTCCTCACCCTCGCCGAGCATAAAGAAATCAAAAATATCAGCGATCGGTTCGGCATTATACGCGCACGGACCGCCGCCGTATATTATCGGATATTCCTCGCCGCGCTCCGATGCCATAACGGGGATCTGCGCAAGATCGAGCATATTGACTATGTTTGAATATGACAGCTCATATTGCAGGGTAAAGCCGAGTATATCAAAATGCGTTACCTCATCGCCCGACTCCAACGCAAAAAGACGCATCCCATGCTTTCGCATAGCTTGCTCCATATCATCCCACGGCGCAAATACACGCTCACAATAAGTATCGGAGCGTGTATTCAGAGAATGATATATGATCTTCAGTCCCAAATGCGACATCGCGATCTCATAAACATCCGGAAAACAGAACCCGAACCGTATTTCGACTTCATCAGAGTCCTTTATTACGGCGTTCATTTCACCGCCGGTATATCGCGTCGGTTTCATTACACCGGATAATATTTTGTCCTTAACAGTTATCATTCTACCGTCTTATTCTTTTTGGCAAATATTCCCGTTATCCTGTTTACCATATCGGGCGCGTAATCTATAAGCTTCTCAACGGCTGTACCGTTGTCATTCGCCGCTACAAATCGGATGCTGCCGCTGTTTGATATTACGAGAAATCCCTCAGGCTTTATGGACGCGCCTGCGCCCACGCCGCCGCCGAACAGGTTGTTCCCTGCCGCATCTGTTGCTTTAAACTCGCTTCCGCCGCCGCCAACGCCGAAGGACACCTTTGCGATCGGAATGATCATCGTTCCGTCGGGCGCCTTTACGGTATCGCCTATTATGCTCTCGGCGGTAAACATACCGTCAAGCGAATCAATTGCCGATTCGATCAGATCTTTGATTGGATTTGCCATTTTTTATTTCTCCCTTCCGTTTCTTTTCCTGTACTTAAAATATATCGGTAATCCGTACCGCACCGCGATCAGCAATAATGCCACTGCGCGAAACAGATTTGTTGATATTACCGTATCAAGCTCGGCGAATAAACGCGGCTCATCAAACGAGGGCTTGAGACTCACGCTGTGATCGTCAATTCGCATATGCTTGTCCGCCACGCCCAATGTGTTAAATACAAACGATGATATTCCTCCGAATATGAGTGCCGTTTGCATCGCATCCTCAACGCCTATTGCAAGTCGGAGCTTAATGCTGTTTATCCTTATAAGACGCGTAAGCATATAGCTCAGCACCGCATATATCAGTTTTTTTATTCTTTCAATATTATCATACGCAAAGCGTATCAGCTCCGCGACCCGTCCGCGTCCCGGCGGCGGCTGATCGGCATTTTTTTGCTCCTCTTCGGCATCCGGCGGTTTTTCACTGCCCTTTTGCGGCGCTTTTATCCTGATAAATCCGTATTTAAGCTCTGCATCAAACTGCGCTTCATCATTATAGCACGCATATATGCTCAGCTTTATCGGAATGACCGATATGAGCGCAATAACGGCTATGATGATCCCGATCACGATCCATGCTCCCATACCGCTTTCTCCTCACTGCTCTATCGCCATCTGCTCTCCGAAATCCTCCAGCTCCGGCAATATTCTTTTAAAATCTATTACCGGCAGATCCTTGGGTGTGCGCAGACCGAAGCAGCGCAGAAAATTGTCTGTTGTTCTGTATAAAACAGGTCTGCCGGGCGCATCCAGCCGCCCTGCCTCTTCTATAAGACCACGCTCGTACAATCTCATAACGCATCCGTCCGAATTAACGCCGCGCACCTTTTCTATCACGCCTCTGGTTACCGGCTGTTTATAGGCTATTATTGCAAGTGCCTCCATTGCCGCGTTCGACAGCGGCTGGTTTCTCTGCTCGCCGACTATCTCGCGTATATATGTATAGTATTGCGGTCTTGAGCAGATTTGATACCCTTCGTTGATCTCTATTATATCAAATCCGCGTTCATCGCGGTCATATTCCGCTTTGAGCTCCTCTGCCGCCGCCGTGATCTCATCGGGTGTTTTATTGAGTACCACCGCAAGCTTTGCCGTTTTTACCGCCTCGCCTGCCGCGAACAATATGCTTTCAACGGCATATTTGATATTATCCATTTATCGCATTACCTCCGAAATGATGAAGTCCTTCTTTTTTCTGTCGTAATCCGCTCTTATCTTATTCGCCTTTATCATCTCAAGCACCGCCAGAAATGTGGCTATCATTTCCGGTCTTGACTCACCCTCGCAAAACAGGCTTGAAAACTGCACTTTGCCTTTTGTACTAAGTCTCTTGTGTATTTTCTGTGTCATCGCGCTTACCGATACCTTTTCGCGCCCGACTATGCCTCTGAAAGAGCGTTTTTCAGGCTTGGCAAACCGTATACGGCGCTGAAATATATTGTTAAACGCGTCGGAAAGCTCGGAAAGCTCGTGATTTCTGCTGTACTCCGGAACGGGAAATTTGATGTCCTCCTCATGTCTGAATACCATATAGCGTGACGAAAACTCGCTCTTTCGCATCTGTAACGACGCTTCTTTCAGTTTTTTGTATTCATACAGCCTTTGTGCAAGCTCCTCGCGCGGATCTTCCTCTTCTTCCTCCTCAGTCTTCGGCAGGAGCATCTTTGATTTTATATAGAGCAGCTCCGACGCAAGCACTATAAATTCACTCGTATCGTCAAGTCGCGATTTCTCTATCCCCTCGATAGCAGCAAGATACTGATCGGTTATTTCTACTATAGGTATGTCCCATATGCTTACCTTGTTCTTCTTTATAAGGGTGAGAAGCAGATCCATGGGGCCTTCAAAAGCCGACAGCCGATATTTCAGCTCCTCCATTTTATATCACCAGCTTAGCCAATCCGTCGCATATATTGAGTATCAACTTCATAAACAGATTTACTCCCGAGCCTATGACCGCGCTGAAAACGCCGGTCAGGGACAGGACGATTATAAGAATAAAGCTGTATCTCTCAAATCTCTGGAGCTTGAAATATGTTTCGCTCGGCAATATCAGACCTGCCACGCGCGACCCGTCAAGCGGCGGTATCGGGATTATGTTAAATACCATAAACATCAGATTAACGCTGGCAAACAGATATAAAAAGCTGCCCACACCCGATAGAACGCCTATTGAGATAAACGATGTCTTATACGCGATTATATAAATGATCGTATAAATGAGCATGGCAACAAATGCCAAAATAAGGTTCATCACCGGCCCTGCCGCGGCAGTCATAGCCATGCCCTTTTTCGGATCATTATAATATCTTGCGTTTATCTCGACCGGCTTTGCCCATCCAAATCCGGTTAGTATCATAAGCAGAGTACCTACCGGATCGAGATGCGCCATGGGATTGAGAGTCAGTCTGCCGGTCAGTCTCGGCGTCGGATCGCCGAGCTTTGTCGAAACATAGCCATGAGCAAACTCATGGAATGTAAGCGAGATAAGCACTATCGGTATCATTATCAATTTCTGTAATATATATGATGAGATCATTATAATCCTCCGTTTCGACGACCGGATCGGCCACAAAATATGATGCTGTAGATAAATCTACTATATATTGTAGCACAATACTCTTGTAATGTCAAGCAAAAACAGGATATTGTTGTCTGCGCTGACATATATTTTGCATTTACAAGGGCGATCGGATTATGCTATAATCTAATCACATCATAGTATGGTATAAAATTGTGATGAAAGGGAAGATATTATGACAAAATTAAGAGCAGCCATTATCGGTGGAGTTATCATGGCTTCACTCGCGCCGTCGGCAAATGCCGCCTGCGGTACATATTCGGCAATTTACGGCGCAGCTGCAAATCAATGTATTACTATAAACGGCAAGTGCGTCAAGCTTGACGATCTGCTTGGATGCGTAAAGTCGGGCAATTGTACAAACCTGAACACGATAATTAGCAATATGCTCTGCCCAAACGGCAACTGCAATACATCAAAGCCTCAGGCAACACAAGCGCCGGCTGTGACGGAAACACCTGCCGCGGCACCAACAACCGCACCCACAGCGGCTCCGACCGCAGCACCGACCGCCGCGCCAACAGCGGCTCCGACAGTCGCTCCTACAACTGCTCCGACAGCATCTGTAGGCAACGCGTCCGCAATTGAAAAAGAGGTCTTTGCACTGGTGAACCAAGTGAGAGCGGAAAACGGTCTTTCAGCTCTCAGCTGGGCTGACGATCTTGCAAATGTTGCCCGCGCACACAGCCGGGATATGATAAACAGAAATTTCTTCAGTCATACCAATCCTGACGGCAGATCGCCGTTTGACAGACTTAAATTAAATGGGATAAGCTACAGGACAGCCGCGGAAAATATAGCATACGGTCAGAGGACTCCTAAAGAGGTCATGAACGCATGGATGAATTCCGCCGGACACAGAGCAAATATTTTAAATGCAAATGTTAAAGAAATAGGTGTCGGCGCGGCATCGACCGCCGGGGGCACGATCTATTGGACTCAAATGTTCGTAGCAAGATAAACTCAAACACCATCTATGATGCAACTGAATGAGGGGCTGCCCAAAGGCAGCCCCTCATTATTGTTATGGTCCCACACATATATCGTCGCGAATATCATCAAGCTTCGCGTCGCCTATGCCGCTTATATTCAGAAGCTCCTCAACGGTTATAAAATCTCCGTATTGGTCGCGATATTTTACGATCCTCTTCGCTATGCTCTCGCCGATACCGTCTATCGTCTGGAGCGTTGCGGCATCAGCTTTGTTTATGTTTATCTTGCCGTCTATTATAACGCCTTTCTTTGGTATATCATCTGTAGGCACATTCGTTTCCGCTACCGGCAGAGCCTCCGCCGGTCTTTTCTGCACGGTAAATCGGTCTCCGCCGACATTATCGAGCACAATGCCCAGCGTAAGGGCGGCGGCAGCCGCAACGATAATGGCGATCACCTTTGTCCTGTCGTTAAAGCTCATTTGTTTCCTCCGAATATTTCTTTAAAAAATCCGCGTCTTCTTCTGTTATCCATGCTTCCTTGAGCATATCGGGTCGGTTTTTGAATGTCGCGATAAGCGACTGATGGTGCTTCCATTCCTCGATCAGCTTATGATTGCCCGAAAGCAGCACCTCCGGCACTTCCCTGCCGCGCCATACTCTCGGCTTCGTATATTGCGGATGCTCCAAAAGCCCCTGAAAATGCGATTCGTTTTGGAATGATCCGTCATTTGACAACACGCCCGGTATCATCCTCGCGACCGCGTCTATGACCGCCATTGCCGGTATCTCGCCGCCGGTCATTACAAAATCGCCTATTGAGATCTCTTCATCTACGATCTCGTCTATGACGCGTCTGTCAACGCCCTCATAGTGACCGCATAAAATAACCATATGGTCAAGCTTTGACAGCTCTATGGCTTTATTCTGATCAAAAACCCTGCCCTGCGGCGACATAAATACGGTATACGGCTTATAGTCAAGCTCCGATGCTATTGATCGATAAGCTTCATATATCGGCTCAGGTGACATCAGCATTCCGCCACCGCCGCTGTAGGGTGTGTCATCCACTTTTCTGTGCTTATCCTTTGTATAATCGCGAATATCTATAAAATTAAATTCCAGTATCCCCGATTCACGCGCCCTGCCGGTCACCGAGCCGCCCAGAACAGCCTCAAGCATATCCGGAAACAGTGTAAGCACATCAAATCTTACAGAGCTACTCATCCAACCCCTCCGGTATGCGTACAGTGACTCTTCCTCCGTCTGTATCTATCGCAAGCACAACATCGTCTATTGCCGGAATAAGCAGATTTTTCTTCCCCTCGCGCCTGATCTCATAAATATCATTCGCGCCGGTATTGAATACATCCTCTATAATGCCCACGCTTTCGCCCGTTTCGGTATACACGCAAAGCCCTATGAGATCAGCAATGTAATACACGCCGTCCGGCAGCTGTCCAAGCTCGTCGCGCTCCGCACACAGGACACAGCCCTTATAGCACTCGACATCGTTTATATCGTCAAATTCCGCAAACTTGACTATAAGATTGGATTTCTGATATTTAACTGTCTTTACCGTCAGCTTTATATTACCGTTTCGCGTTTTAAGATATACAGTACCAAGTCTCTCAAAATCCTCCGGCTCATCCATCCACGGAACGATCTTGACCTCGCCGCGCAAGCCATGAGTATTGACAAGCTTGCCTACCTCCAATAAACTTTCCATAAAACTCCTCCTCACCTTAACGGATCTACAACAGCCATGTGGGAAGATTTTTCTGCTTTTTCGGTTTGGACGGTTTCTCCTCTGCCGGTTTCTCTATCTTCTGTCTTGTCTTTGCTCTGCCTCTCTCATACGGCGCGGCAATATCGCCGCCGTCCAGGTAAGCTATACATTGCTTCTCAAGTGCCTTCGTCTCTACGGGAACGCTTTTAAATCTGTCGGAGAACACCTTTCCGTCAATATTTTGTTCTCTGTTGTACGCGCGTGCGAACGATATAATTATCGGTTTCATATCATATGAGATGCCGTTTTCACTTTCACGCACCAGCAGCTCCGCGCGGCGCGGCTGCAGCTTTATTCCCATAAGCTCGTCCGACAGATAATTCTTCGCAATATCGGTAAACAGCTCCTGCATTTGCGTTTCGGAAAATACATCATATTCGCTCCTGAGTATAACCGCATATACGCCCGTACTGCTCTTTTCTCTCGCTTTTCTTGCCATCTTACTACCTCCGTTCTCCTTTGTTTGTTTAAGTATACCACAAATACATCGGGGACACAAAACATTTTTTGAGGCTAATCATAATTTCAGCAATTTGCACATATTTATGTACAAAAATATGTACATAAGCACAAGGAGGAACATATGGAATATTTTGAGCTCAGCGCAACGCAGACCGCCCAAATGCTTGAAACCGACCTTCAAAACGGTCTCAGTGAAGAGGAAGCATCAAAACGCCTTTTAAAATATGGTGCGAACCGAATATCGGATAAAAAGAAAAAATCCATATTAAAGCGGTTTTTGGAGCAGTTCAATGATTTTATGATAATCGTACTGCTCGGCGCGGCGGCAGTTTCGTTTGTGACATCTGCCCTTGCCGGCGATGCCGATATTACCGAGTCACTCATAATCCTTGCGATAGTGACATTTAACGCGATACTCGGTACGGTACAGGAAATACGCGCGGAGCATTCGCTTGACGCGCTTAAAAAGCTGTCATCTCCGCACGCTCTTGTAACTCGCGGCGGCAAGGAATATAAAATAAGCTCAGAAATGCTTGTGCCGGGTGACATCATCCGCGTTCGTGCCGGAGATATGGTCGTGGCGGACTGCCGACTTATAGATTGTGACGGTCTGTCCGCAGACGAGTCATCTCTTACCGGGGAGTCAAACGCTACGGAAAAGGATGCCGATATTATCCATGACCACCTTACCGCGCTTGGTGATACCAAAAATATGCTTCTATCCTCTACATATATAGCCGAGGGCAGCGCACGCGCCGTTATAGTAAGGACAGGTATGGACACAGAGGTCGGAAAGATCGCATCGCTCCTGATACATTCGCCGTCAACGGAAACTCCTCTGCAAAAAAGGCTTGCGAAAACAGGTCGTTCTCTCGGAACTGCCGCGCTTTTTATATGCGGTATAATCTTTATGATAGGCACAGTAAAGCATATCCCGCCTTTTGAGATGTTTATGACCTCCGTTTCTCTTGCCGTAGCGGCAATACCGGAGGGGCTTCCGGCGATAGTGACTATCATGCTCGCGCTCGGACTTATGAAGATGTCGCGCCACAACGCGGTAGTCCGCAATCTGCCGTCAGTCGAAACACTCGGCTGCGCGACTGTAATATGTACGGACAAAACGGGAACGATAACACTTAACAAGATGAAAACGGCCGCTATCCGCTCGCGTGATGATAAGCTGCTTTTAGAGCTGTGCGCGTTATGCTCCGAGGTCGGAGAATATATAAACCCCACCGATCGCGCCATAATTGAGTCTGCCGCAGAACGCGATATCGATATAGAAAAATGCCGTGCCGCATATCCGCGTATCGCGGCTATACCTTTTGACTCGTCACGCAAACGCATGAGCGTAAAATGCGGCAGCCGCGTTATCGTAAAGGGTGCGCCCGAATATATCCTTCCCCTATGCACAAAATATAAAACCGCCTCATCCGAAGTGCCTCTGTCACCACAGCTTAGGAGCAAGATAGTAAACAGCAACAACAGCATGACCGATAAAGCGCTTCGGGTTATAGCCTGCGCGTATAAAACAGATAACGGCTCCGGTCAGATAAACGAGGATAACCTTACATTCGTTGGGCTTATCGGAATATCCGATCCACCCCGTCAAGAGGCGGCGGAGGCTGTGGCGACCTGTCGCCGTGCCGGAATCCGCACTATCATGGTTACGGGTGATCACGCGCATACTGCGCTTGCGGTCTCACGCGCGGTCGGGATCGCCGATGCCTCATCAGCGGCAATGACCGGCACAGAGCTTGACCGTCTTGATGATATTGAGCTTCAAAAAGCCGTTTCCGAATGCAGCGTATTCGCGCGCGTCACTCCGTCGCACAAATCGCGGATCGTAAATGCTCTTCAGGCAAACGGCGAGATCGTCGCCATGACCGGCGACGGGATAAACGACGCTCCGGCTCTTTCGGCGGCGGATATAGGCTGCAGCATGGGCATAAGCGGTACGGATGTGGCAAAGTCCGCATCTGACATGATCCTGACCGATGATAATTTCGCAACGATTGTTTATGCTGTCGGTGAGGGCAGAGCAATATATGACAACATTAAAAAATCAATAAAATTTCTCCTTTCATCAAACATTGGCGAGATATTGACGGTGCTGTTCGGTATCATATTCGGTGTTTCATCGCCGCTTACAGCTCTTGAGCTGCTGTGGATAAATCTTGTTACCGACTCCCTGCCGGCGATCGCGCTTGGACTTGATCCGGTATCCTCCGATATCATGGATCGCAAGCCTTTGGACGCTAAAAAAGGCATATTGGACGGCGGATTATGGCTCTCTATAGGCTTTGAGGGGATGATGATAGGCGCGCTGGCTCTTACAGCGTATGAAACAGGGCTTTTCCTTACCAATGCGCCTGTCGCCGCGCGAACAATGGCATTTTTTGTGCTTGGCACTTCTCAGCTCGTTCACGCTTTTAATATGCGCTCGGAGAAATCGGCTGTAAAGGCAGGGCTTTTTAAAAACAAATATCTTGTATTGTCGCTTGCTTTGGGTATTGCCGCGCAGCTCGCCGTCATATGGATCGCACCGGCGGCGGCTCTGTTCGGTGTATGTCCGCTGAATATGCCATGTCTTGCTCTGTGCCTCCTTCTTTCTGTAATGCCTCTGCTTTTGGTCGAGATGCAAAAGGCAGTTTCGGCAAAACGGCAAACATTTTGATTTTTTGAATTTTTTTGCTAAAAAGTGTTGACAAACCGAATATGATTTGTTATAATAACTTCTGTCGTTTGACGAGTGAGGTATATGGGAGTTTAGCTCAGCTGGGAGAGCATCTGCCTTACAAGCAGAGGGTCACAGGTTCGAGCCCTGTAACTCCCACCACT
>CAJONM010000103.1 GCA_905235885.1 uncultured Clostridia bacterium | reverse complement strand
TGTATCGGTTACTTGAAAAACAGATAGGAGAAAAATACACTTGCAACGAGATAATACAAACACTCAGGAAGATGAACATTACAAAAGTTGCAGACGGATATTATACACCGTCATATACACGGACGGAGCTAACCGATGATTTGCATGAAATGGGCGGATTTCATACAGATTATCAACTTCTGACCGAAGGCTCATTACAAAAAATCTGCAAAAAAGCAGGAAAGAAAAATTAATTACTCACTTTTTAAACCTAAAAAGACCGGGATTTTGGCTTTATTTAGCCGTTCTCGGTCTTTTGACTGTCAAACTTGGGATTGTACCACATTTAATTTGGGTTGTCAATCGTTTTGTTTGAATGTTTTGAAAAAAATGTAACAAATCATAAATATTTTTAACATATCGCTCGGATGGTGCATAATATATCGTATCAAGTCAAGGGAGGCGCGGTTTTATGATAAACATATGTATGTGCGGAGCGGAAAAAGCCGTCGGGCTTGCGATCCTCGCGTTCACCGTCGGGACGGTCGCGGGAATGCTCTGCCCTTTGTATGTTCTGGCGATTGCCGAGCTTGTTCTACTGGCAGTACTGGGGTATCTTTGTTTGTTTAAGTGGTGAATGAAAGTGAGGTTTCGGTATGAAGATAATTGTAAAAAAAGTACCTAAGGGAATTTCGGGGATATTGAGGATGTTGTTCGGTTTTTGATCGGTGGTTCGGGCTTTGGTTTGGTATGGTATGGCGGCACATTGGAAATGTGCCGCCATACCCCTTTGTCAGGCTCCGCCTTACATTTCCCCTAAAAGGGGCAATCTGAGGGAGGCACTTCGTCTCAGATTTCCTCTATTATCGGTAATATCATCGGGTTGCGCTTTGTATTGTCGTAAATATACCTTGCAACGCCGGATTTGACATTGTTTTTCATGGTCGTCCAGTCCATATTTTTACGCGAAAGGCTCGATCTTGCCGATTCCTCGGCAATGTCCTTCACGCCGTCTATAAGATCCTCAGCCTCGCGCACATATACAAAGCCGCGCGATATTATATCCGGTCTTGATGCCATTGTGTTTGTGCGGCTGTCAATAGTTATGACTATTATAATAAGTCCGTCCTCGGCAAGATGCTTTCTGTCGCGGAGAACGATATTTCCGACATCGCCGACGCCTAAACCGTCAACAAGCACCTGTCCGGACTGGACGGTGCCGTTTATTCTCGCGTTTTCCGCATCAAGCTCCAGCACCGTTCCGTTGCTTAGCACAAAACTTCGCTCGGACGGCATGCCCATCTCTTCGGCAAGTCGTTTATGCAGCACAAGATGACGATGTTCGCCATGCACCGGTATAAAGAATTTCGGCTTGGCGATGCCGAGCATCAGCTTCAGCTCCTCACGACAGGCGTGACCGGAAACATGGACATCCATCATGGATTTATATATGACCTCCGCGCCAATCTTAAACAGCTCGTTTATTACATTCGCGACCGCCTTTTCATTGCCCGGTATGGGCGATGCGGAGATGATTATAAGATCGTTATCGGTAACCTCGACCTTACGGTGATCGGAAAATGCCATTCTCGTAAGCGCGCTCATGGGCTCGCCCTGTGAGCCGGTGGTTATGATAACGATCTGATTGGGATCGTAATTTTTGATGTTGTCTATATTTATCAGAACGCCCTCGGGGATCTTCATGTATCCCATAAGGATAGATATTTCAACGATATTTTCCATGCTTCTGCCGGAGATGGCGACCTTACGGTGATTTTTCGCAGCCGCGTCGATTATCTGCTGGACGCGGTGGACATTTGAGGCAAAGGTCGCGACAATTATCCGCTTCTTGCAGCCGTTGAAAATTTTGTAGAACTGATCGCCTACCGTCTTTTCGCTCATAGCATAGCCTGCCCGTTCAACATTTGTTGAGTCGGACATCAGAACGAGGATGCCCTCGTTGCCAAGCTCGCCTATACGCGCAAGATCTATCATATCCCCCACTATCGGAGTGGTGTCTATCTTCCAGTCACCCGTATGCAGAACTGTCCCGACGGGTGTTTTTAATGCGATCGCTATCGAATCGGCAATTGAATGGTTCGTTCTTATGAACTCAACAGAAAAGTAATCGCTTACCTTTACCGTCTCGCCGGCACGAACCCTTACAAGCGTTACGCTCGTTAAAAGATTATGCTCGCTCAGCTTATGCTCTACAAGTCCGAGCGTCAGTCTTGTGCCATATACGGGCACATTTATCTCCTTCAAAAAATACGGCAGACCGCCGATATGGTCCTCATGTCCGTGCGTGAGAAAAACGCCCTTGACCTTTTGGCTGTTTCTTTCCAGATATGATATGTCGTTTATTACCATATCCACGCCCGGCATATCGTTGTCGGGAAATGCCATGCCGCAGTCAATTACGACGATCTCGTTGCCATACTCAAAGGCGGTCAAATTTTTTCCGATCTCATCAAGACCGCCAATCGGTATTATGCGCAGTTTTTTAGTTTTTGCCATTATATCCTCCTTACATAATAATAGGCATATTAAGCCAAATGAATATCATTTGCCCTGATATTCAAAATCATAGTCTAAGTCTTCGTTTGTCAGTATCGCGTACTGAAGGTTGTAGTACCTTATAAGCTCCTCACCCTCCAATGGGCTGTGGAATACGCCGTCCGTATCGTAATATCCCAATGAGTTGAGCTGCCTTACGCCCGTTTGCAGGTCATCGAGATACATCTGGACGCGGCTTTTGGGTAGTCCTATCTTATCCATCAACAGTCCCGAAAGGAAGCACGGGCTTGTGTTTATCCCCTCCTGCTCCTCTATGTCATAATTCGCCCATATGACAAACGGGACATAATATTTACGGGTCTTGTCCGACGGATCAAGCTCCGCCTGCGGAGTGCCGTAAAGCTCGTCAAAGAAATCCTCCTCCACCTTCGGCTGGTGGTCACCGAAAAATACGACAACGGTAGGCTCATCAAATTTCTTCAGCTCATCCAAAAAATACTCCAATGCGCTGTCGGAATGCTTTATCAGAGAAAGATACTGCTCCGCAAGCGGATATGTACCTTTCATATTTTCGAGCTTTATTATGTTCTTGAATTTTTCATATGTGTAGCCGCCATGGTTTTGCATGGTGATATTGAATATGAAATCCGGCGCGGCGGTATTGTCCTCCGAATACAGATAGTTCAGGATCGTGTCGTAATCGCCCTTATCGCTTACATAATTGCGCATACGATCGGGATGCTCACTGTATTCAAACATATTCTCATAGCTTATGAATTTGTCAAATCCGATATAATCGTATACAATAGTCCTGTTCCAGCCGTTCGAATAGTACGGGTGGAACGCGGTCGTATAATAGCCCATGCTTTTAAGATGCGATGTGAGCGAATACGGGATATTGTTGAATATCATCTGTACATACGGAGTGGAATTCGGGCGCAGGAGAGCGGTGTTCATCCCCGTCAGAAATTCATACTCGGTATTACATGTATTGCCGCCGAAGGGCGTTACCATAAGCTGCCCCTTTACCGTATTTTCACTAAGCGTTCGGAAATACGGCATATAGTCCTCGTTCGTTTGAAAATCGTCTATCACTCTCAGATCGGCAAAGCTCTCGTTCATTACAACAATGATATTCGGCTTGTCCTCTGTCGTCTCCGTAGGCTCGCCATAGCTTTCAAGCAGCGCGTTAAGCGCCGCCGGATCGTATGAGTCGCGTTTTTCAAGACCCATTTTTGTCGTATTGACATAAAAGCTGAACGCGGAGCCGTAGCGCAAATTCGCGTCATACTGGTCAAATACCGATACATCGTAATAGCTCAGATTTACGCTTGCTATGAACGCAACGCTCAATGCGATCGCGCCCACGGCGGCAAGACGCGTCGCTATCGGTCGGCTCTTTGCGCGTATTGGGAATTTTACGGCTATCATGATGAAAACTATCGCCACTATCGTTGCAGTCACGATCTGATACCGCATATGGAAATCATATTGCGCGACCACATTCATGGCTGTTCCGAACGCGTAAATATCCGTCGGCGCAAGTGATGTACCCCTGAAACAGTACACGATAAAGCTTATCAGATTAAATACATATGTCGGGATAAGCGCGGTAAGCGCGGACACGCGCATATCGCCGGATATGAGCAGCCCCAAGCCGGCAAGAGCGCAATAAAAGGCAATATTGACCATAAATGTATAGAAATCAGCCCAGAAGCCGCCCGAAAACAAGAGTGATATTACCATCGCTCCGAATATGGATACGACATATGCCGTAACTCCTGCCTTAAACGCGGCTTTTTCACTGATACGGAATTTATACGCGCCCAGTATGAATATCACTCCGCAGCCGGCTATAGCCATTACATAATACCATGTATGAAACGGCACGGACACCGATCTGTACAGATATGTGCCGGCAAGCGTTGCCGCTAATAATAACAGCGACAAGAGCAGCGACATTATGAATTTGCCTTTTGTATTTCTCTCCATTTATATGATCTCACTATCATCCCAACATATAATCATCTAATATGAAGTATAGCACATAAATCTCTTTTTTTCAAGAAATTTCGATTATTACCGCAATTTGACCAAAAAATTCTTAATTATTAATTGACAATCCGTTAAAAATATAATATAATTGATGTATATTTATTAGAAAATGTGAAAGGAAGATATGACTATGGCAAAGACATATAAGTTTTTAGCTTTTGATTTCGGCGCATCATCGGGCAGAGCCATTCTTGCCAAATTTGACGGTGAAAAGCTGGAGCTTGAGGAAAAACACCGTTTTTCAAATGATCCCGTAACGGTAAACGGCGATTTTCACTGGGATGTCCTTCGTTTGTTTTTTGAGATAAAGCAGGGCATTCTCAAATGCGTCAATTCCGGTGACAGGGATATTGATTGCATCGGTATAGATACATGGGGCGTTGATTACGGGCTGCTTGATGAGAATGACAAGCTGCTGGGCAATCCATACAACTATCGCGATACCCGCACAGAGGGAATGTTCGAAAAGGCGTTTGAGATAGTGCCGAAAAAGGAGATCTTCAAGGAAACGGGCATCGGTTTCAACTCCTTTAATACACTTTATCAGCTTCTGGCGGCGCGGCTTTCAAACGATACAACGCTAAAATCGGCAAAAACGCTTCTGATGATGCCGGATCTGTTCAACTTCTTCCTCACAGGCGTGAAAAAGACCGAATATACAAACGCCTCGACAACACAGATGTTTAATTCCGAAAGATATGAATGGTCATATGATATGCTCAAAAAGCTCGGCATCCCGACGGATATACTGACGGATATTATATACCCCGGAGACATCGTCGGAAAGATAAAGCCGGAGCTTGCTAAGGAGCTGGGTATAGCCGAGATACCCGTCGTAGCGGTCGCGTCTCACGACACCGGCTCGGCTGTAGCGTCTGTTCCTGTAGTTGATAAAAAGGATTTCATATACATATCATCCGGCACATGGTCGCTTATGGGTGTGGAGCTTGACTCGACAAACACCTCCGACGGTGCCATGGCATATAACTTCACAAATGAGGGCGGCGTTGGCAAAACGATACGGTTCCTCAGAAACATAATGGGACTGTGGCTCATCCAGGAAAGCCGCCGTCAATGGAACAGAGAGGGCTGCCTGCTGTCGTTTGACGAGCTTGAGCAGGAGGCGCGTGCCGCAGAGCCGTTCGCAAGCCTTATAGACCCCGACTACCCGGCGTTCATGACGCCCGGCAATATGCCTGAGCGCATACGCGAGTATTGCCGCGCAACTTCTCAGAAGGTGCCGGAAACGACAGGCGCGGTCATAAGATGTATTGCAGAAAGCCTCGGCTTCCGATACAGATATACGATCGAGGGTATGGAGGCCGTTACCGGCAACAAGTATAATGTCATAAACATCGTAGGCGGCGGAATAAAGGATAAAATGATCTGCCAATTTACCGCAAATGCCACAAAGAGGATCGTTAACGCCGGCCCGGTAGAGGCAACAAGCATAGGCAATATAATCGTTCAGGGCATTGCCATGGGCGCTATAAAGGATCTTAACGAGGGCAGACAGATAGTAAGAAACAGTTTCGATATTGCCGAATATGTACCACAGGACAGCGACGCATGGGATGCGGCATATGACAAGTGGAAGAAAATAATATCAAGGAAATGACAAGATGAAAAATTTGAACAACTTCAGAGAGCTTGTAAATATGTGCGTTGCCCAAAAGCCTGACGGCGTTGCGTTTCGCTGGATGGATCAGTCGCAATTTGTCGATAAAACATACAACGACTTCCAAAGCGACATTGACGCGCTCGGCACATATTTCTACTACAACGGCTTGAAAAAAACGCGTATCGCCGTTATCGGCGAAAACAGCTACGCATGGATCCTGACTTATTTCACGACCGTTATCGGTGGAGGCGTAATAGTTCCCGTTGACAGAGATCTAAAGGTCAACGCGATCATAAATGTCCTCAAGGACAGCGGCGCAAAGGCGCTTATATATACCGATTCGTACAACGATATAATAGACGAAATAAAAAAGGGCAGCGGCGTTAAGGCGATAAACACACATGAACTTGACGGGCTTATTGAAGAGGGCAAAAATCTGCTTGAAAAGGGTAAAACGAAATATACCGAAATAAAGATAGACGACAAGGCTATGTCGACGATCATTTATACATCCGGCACGACAGGCAAGCCTAAGGGAGTTATGCTCAGCCAGTACAACATTATGCAGAACAGCTTCGCGGCAGCGCAGAATGTAAAAATATACGGCACATCCATGCTCGTTCTGCCGATACATCATACATTCGGTTTTACCGCCGGAGTCGTTGCGGTAATGCTGTTTTGCGAGACTATAGCAATAAATAAAAATCTGCGTACCTTTATGAGCGATATGCAGGCGTTCAAGCCTGAAAATATGTTCGTGGTTCCAATGTTTATAGAGTCGATCCACAAAAAGATATGGAAAACTCTCAGCGATACAAACAGAGCTACTGCCGTAAAGGCGCTTATCGCCACATCAAATTCTCTGCGTAAGATTGGCATCGACAAGCGCAAGGTGATGTTCAAGCAGATACTACAGACTTTCGGCGGCAATCTCAACACGATAATAAGCGGCGGCGCGGCACTCGATCCGATATATGTCAAGGCGTTTGACGATATAGGCATTACGCTTCTGAACGGATACGGAATAACGGAATGCTCCCCCATCGTTGCGGTAAACTGCAACAATCATAACAAGGTCGGAAGCGTCGGGCTTGTGCTGCCCTGCATGAATGTCAAGATAATAAACGAGGACGAGAACGGCAACGGCGAGATATGTGTTGCCGGAGAATCTGTCATGCTCGGCTATTACAATAATAAAAAAGCCACCGCAGAAGCCTTTGAAGGGGATTGGTTCAACACAGAGGATCTGGGTTATCTGGATGAGGATAATTATCTGTATATCACAGGAAGAAAGAAAAATCTCATAATTCTAAACAACGGCAAGAATATATATCCTGAAGAGATAGAAGAGCTTATTCTCAGGATACCTGCCGCGATAGAAGTTGTAGTGTATTCGGAAAACGATGTTATAACGGCTGAGATCTATACAGAGGATCCTGCCGCCGTTCAGCTTGCGATACGCAAGATAAACCGTTCCTTGCCAATATATAAGCATGTAAAGCGGCTTAAATTCCGCTCGGATGAATTCGAAAAAACAAGCACTAAGAAAATAAAAAGAACGCTTGTTCACACATAAAAACTGAAAGGAGCTGTCATGATGACAGCTCCTCAGTGTGTAGACAAACTTGTCTACACGCTGGCAGAGTGCCGAAAATCGAGGCAGATTTTGCGAAAATGAACTCGTCGGCGTACGGTGGTAC
>CAJONM010000102.1 GCA_905235885.1 uncultured Clostridia bacterium | reverse complement strand
GCAAGAGCAGGAGAGCTGCTTGACGAGGCATTTTCCGCTATCGGGCAGAGCAAGCCGGTGCCGGAGATCGCTAAGACATATTGTCTGGGACTGTATGTCTGTCTTATGCGTTGCTGCGATGAGGACAAGGTGAATACATACATACAGGGTATCGCTTTTATCCGCAACGCGGTGAGCTTTTTCAGGATCGAGGAGTTTATACGCTCCAGAGCAATGGAGATCGTTTATCAGAGGGCACCGGCAAATATGAATAAATACAGCTCGCTCGTCAAAGGAACATTGCGGATAATAGACGAAAACATTGCAAATGAGGCGCTTTCGCTGCGCTGGATAGCGAGGGAAAACCTGTTTACGAATGTTGACTATTTAGGCAAGATCTTTAAACGGGAAACGGGGATTAATTTTTCACAGTATGTTATGCAAAAGCGGATGGAGGTCGCAAAAAAGCAGCTTGCAGCCGGCAAAATCGATAAAATCTATGAGCTTGCCGCGCAAGTGGGGTACGGCGTAAATGCGCAGTATTTCAGCCAGGTGTTCAAAAGATATACAGGCTTTTCGCCGCTTGAATACAGGGAAATGGCAAAGATGTCATTTCAGAACAGTTAATTGAAATCTCAAAAGCGTATGCTTTTAAGAATAAATTTATATGTGGAGGTATTATAATGAGTAAGAAATTGAAAGCTCTGTTATGCGCTATGCTTGCAGGCACAATACTTGCGACATCGACCGGCCTTACGGTTCTTGCCGCCGACGAAACAACATCGGCGCAACCGGAAGCGGCTGCTGCGACGGAGATCGCGACTGAGGCTACTACTATCGTAGACGGCGCCGAGGTACAGGTAACGCCCGCACCGGAAACGGAAGGCATGGCAGATGTAACGCCTGAGGAGCAGGATGACCTCAATTCCGACGGTACGGAAGGCAGCGGATCAGACGCCGATGCGCCGGAAGAGGATAAGTATACAGAGGACACTTATTATCAACGCGCTTTGTCGGTATGTTCGGCACTGGGGATCATACAAGGCTATGACGATGGCTCCATCCAGCCGGAATCAACAGTAACAAGAGCGGAGATGACCGCGATCATACTTAGACTCATCGCGATCGATCCGACGGCGACATATCAGGATATATTTGAGGATGTTACCACATCGCACTGGGCTGCAAGCGTCATAGAAACAGGCGTTGAGCAGAAGATCATAGACGGCATGGGCGACGGTACATTTATACCCGACGGCCCCGTTAAGTATGAGCAGGTGCTGAAGATGATCGTTTGCGCCATGAACTACGGCTTAGACGCCGAAACTCAGGGCGGATATCCGCAGGGCTATGTTTCAGTCGCACTCAATAACCTTGAGCTTGGAAAGAATGTAAGAGGTATGATGGGTGACAATATGCCCAGAGGCGAAGTAATAAAGTCGATCTTTAACGCGCTTTTAGGTAAATACAAATACATAGCAAGCTTCAAGAACAATGACCCCAGTGCGCCGATATATGCAACGGGCAAAACGCTGGGTGAGGAAAAGTTCGATATGAAGGAAGCTACGGGTATTCTTACGACAACTCCCAATGTCAGCATCGTACCCAACACAAAGAAGAGAGACGGTGTTGTTATCATAAGCGGAAACGAATACACCTGTACGCTCAATGTAGATGATTATATCGCTACAAAGGTAAAGTACTACTACCTTGAAAAGGATTCGCTCAGAGACAACATAATCGCGCTCGTTTCCATGGACAAGGCTCAGGAGCATACCTTCGCGGATGAATACATCGATTCTGTTGATACGGTAGCAGGTGAGCTGAAGGTTCTTACATCGCTCGCTTCGTCTTCAACGAGAAAATATAAGATAAATGATATTACGATAATCTACAACGGCTCGCTGTTCGTATACCCGAACGGTCAGTACGACAACATCGTTAAGCCCGAAGTAGGTACGATTAAGATCATTGACTATGATGATGACGGCATATATGATGTTATGTTCGTTGAGTCGTATATCCAGATGGTGGTAACGACAGCTACGACCGAAAAGCTGACAGGCTTTGTTGACGGCGTAAAGGGCTACACCATAGAATACGATCTTGACGACGCAAACTATGAGGTATCGGTCAAAAAGGCAGGCGTTGACGCGTCACCGAAGAACCTTAAAAAAGATGATGTCGCTTCCATAAAGATGAACCGCGACAATACAAAGATAGAAATTATCGTTACCGGCGATGCGGTAACCGGTACGGTAGACAACTACAATGCCACCGCAACGGAGATGGAGATAACCATCGACGGTAAGGAATATAAGGTAGACAGAAACGCCTGGGCAAGCGGCATCAAGCACGGTGTGAACGGCACATTCTATTTCGACGCATTCGGCAGAGTCGGCAGAGTAGATCTTGCAGGTACTCTTGCGGAGAATGAAACATACGGCGTTATAGCTCATATCTATTCGTCCGAGGACGGTACAGACATCATAAGGATTATAAATCAGGACGGCAATAAGATAGAGGCAAAGCTTGCAGGCTCGGCAAAGGTATGGCTGCCCGGCTCAACGGCGGCTGTAAATAACTCCGCAGCAGTCCGGACGGCACTTGCAAATGATGCCACTTATATACCGGTTGGCTCAAGCGGAATGCCGCTCAAGCTCTGCAAATACAGAATAAATTCCGCCAATGAGATAACAAAGCTCTATGTAGCGGTAAGCGCGACGGACGCAGCCGGATCAACGGACGCTCTTGTTGCATACACGAACACTTCAGGAACTAACACGCTCCGCAGCGTAAGCTCTGTAGGCGGATCCGTTGACGGATATTATATCCAGGACAACATTGTTAAATTCCTTGTTCCCGACAAGGCGGCGGACAGAATAGATGCTAAAAACTATTCGACCGGTACGGTCAACTCATCGACATATAAGAGCTATGACGGCGGATACGATCATGACTATACGATCGCAGACTTTACCGATGACAGATACCCCAATGTTCTTGTCGAGTTCGCAACATCGGCAAGCTCGGTAAGCGGCGTTACGGCTATAGGCAATGCGTCCAACAACCCGACATTTATGGTATCTAAGATAACAAAGGCAGTCGACGATGAGGACAATATCGTATTCAAACTCACAGGCTATGTTGACGGCTCGGAGATAGTATATACCACTACTTCCACAACGGGCGTATACGATCTTAACCCGAGCTTCCCCAACGGTATAAGAGAATATGCCGCGACAGCAACGCTGTATGATGCGACAGAGGACGATGCTTCGGCATTTACAAACAATGTACATATAGGTGATGTATTCCTCGTTGGCGCAAACGGTGCGGATATCCATACGCTTATAAGGATCGCTACCGTACAGAGAGTTGTTAAGTCGTTTGCAAACAGCTCGGCATACCCGACAGGTCAGTGGATGCAGCATATCAGCCCGTCATCGACGCGTGAGCACTTCTACAGCGGCTTTATCGGCAAGGTGGATATATCAGACTCCGCGTTTATAGACATAGTAAACAGTGCATCCTCGGCAGTAGGCTCGATAGCATATGATTCGTCAAAGACATTCTCGCTCGTTACCGTAACGCTCGACGCGCTCAACAATATCACCGATATAACGGTAGATAAGGACGGCGGCATCAAGCCCGATGAACTCGTTGACTACGACCCGGCAGGCGATGTGATCGACTACATTATCTGTAAGTCGTTCAAGGGCAGCATGGGCAGCGGATATATTATAAGGATCGAGAAATAATATATGGCTCGGAGGAAATGCGCGGCGGTTCAGGCATACGCATTTCCTACCCGGTTGTTTCGGAAACGATTTATGGTAACAGGTTTGAGAAAGGAGTTAATGATTATAACAATGGCAAATTTATTTAAGAAAATTATTGCCGGGCTTGCGACTGCCGCGATGGTTTCATCATTGGTGACT
>CAJONM010000101.1 GCA_905235885.1 uncultured Clostridia bacterium | reverse complement strand
TTACATATTCAGGCGGCACAGCGCGTCAGATAGCAAGATTTCATCCGAACTGCAAAATAATCGCGCCGACGCTCAGCGAAAAGGCAAGGCGGCAGCTGAACCTGTCGTGGGGCGTTATCCCCGTATTATCGCAGGAGGCGGATAACTCCGACGCGTTGTTTGACAATGCCGTTGACGAAGCGGAAAGGCTCGGACTTGTAAAAACGGGCGATCTCGTTGTAATAACGGGCGGTGTGCCTTTGGGCGTTGCCGGAACGACAAACATTATGAAGGTGCATCTTGTCGGGCATATCCTTGTCAAGGGTAAAGGCCTGTCGAAATTCAGCACGACGGGAACGGCATGTGTATGTAAGGGCAAAAAGATGCTCGAAGCGAACTTTGATGACGGAGATATCGCTGTACTTGACAGAGTTACGACCGATATGATACCGATACTTAAAAAGGCGTCGGGGATAATCGTTGAGGCGGCGGATCGCACAGAAGATCTGAGCGTTCTTGCGATGGCTCTGGATATGCCGATAATAATCGGTGCTGCCGGCGCGACGAAGATACTAAAATCGGGAACATCAATAAATATTGACGCGGAGACGGGTATGGTGTGCAAATGTCAGTAAACGGATACAAAAGCGAAACAAGGCTTACGGTGCGATACGCCGAAACGGATATGATGGGGATAGTGCATCATTCAAGGTATTATCCGTGGTTTGAGATGGCGCGTACCGACTGGATAAAAAAAGCCGGCATTTCATATTCTGAAATGGAGCGTATGGGCATATTGCTTCCGCTTACGGAAACACAATGCAAGTACATATACGGTCTGCGCTATGAGGACGAGGTACTCGTTACATGCAGCGTAAGCAGGCTTACTATCGCGCGTGTTGAATTTCAATATGAGGTATATCGTCTGCCGGATATGAAAAAGGTGTCCGAGGGCGCTACAAAGCACGGCTTTACCGATAAGGAGCTGCGCCCGATCAATCTGAAAAAGACTTTCCCGAAAATATGGGACAGCCTTTCGGAGCTTGTATAAAGGGGCATATATATGAACATAGCGATACTTGACGCGGCAACGCTCGGCGGAGACATTGATTTTTCGTTGTTTAACACATTCGGCGGCGTGGCGGTATACGAAAGAACAGCCCCTGATCAGGTGGCGCAAAGGATCGACGGATGCGATATTGTGATCGTAAACAAGATAAAGCTCGGCGAACATAATCTCGCAGACGCAAAAAGGCTCAAGCTCATTTGCGTGACGGCTACGGGCTATGACAATATAGATGTTGAATATTGCAAAAACAGCAGTATTGCCGTATGTAATGTAAAGGGCTATTCAACGGAGTCCGTAACGCAGCTCACGCTTTCTATGGCATTGTCGCTTGCAACGCATATAAAGCAGTTTGACGACTATGTAAAAAGCGGCGAATATACAAAAAGCGGCGTCCAAAACCATCTCACCCCTGTTTTCGGGGAGATCGCCGGAAAAACATGGGGGATAGCAGGGCTTGGCGCGATAGGCAGGCGCGTTGCGGCGGCGGCGGAGACGCTGGGCTGTCGCGTACTTGCGTATAAGCGCGTGATGTGCGATGACTATGAGTGCGTTCCGCTTTCGGAGCTGTGCGAGAGATCGGATATAATATCGATACATCTTCCGCTTTCGGAAAGCACCAGAGGTATCATCGGCAAAGAGATGATCGCGAAAATGAAGCCGGGCGCGATAGTAATAAATGTTTCGCGCGGCGCAGTCGCGGATGAAGCCGCGCTTGCAAACGCGATAAAAGAGGGCAGAATAGGCGGATTGTGCGTTGATGTATACAGCGTTGAGCCTATGGCGGCGGACAGCCCGTATAACGAAATCCTTGATGATCCGAATGTTATACTTACGCCGCATATGGCATGGGGCGCATATGAGTCGCGTGTGCGCTGCATGGAGGAGATCGCGCTGAATATAGACGCGTTCATAAACAACAGGATCAGAAACAGAGTGGAAATTTAGATATATCAGGCGGTGGGTACATATGAAAAGTACAAGGCACAGAAGTAACGAACAGCTTATAGCGATGATAATTCTTTGCGCGGCAACATTGGCCGCGATAGTATTCTGCATAATTCTCATATTTACCGACCGGGCGCGGACGATACATCTTACCGGCGGCAGCCTGACATATTATATAGACGAGGAGCCGTATGAGCTTTCCGCAGAGCCGCTGCTGTGCGATAATACGGAATACATACCGGCGGCGGATATTTTATCCCAATGCGGATATGAGATCGGTTGGGACAGCGATCTTGACGCGCTTTCCGTATCGGATAACCGCGGCAAATCATATATATACCTCAACAGCAATAATGTGCTCTATAGGGGCGACAGCTATGTTTTTGAAAAAAACACCTTCTCGCGCAGAGATGTTTTTTATATCCCCGTTGAGATGCTGCACCGATTTACGGTCGACAAGATCGAGATCGACGGCGATATAAGGACATACAAAATACCTGTGCGCGATTGTCTGGAGGATACATTTATAGACGACAGTCATCGCCTGAACGGTACGGTAGAGGTATATAACGGCGTATATTTAATAGGCGGAAACACCGCGATGGAGGGGATCGGTTTCCCGGACGGAAACAGCCTTGCATATGCGGAGGTGATAAACTCCATAGCCGACGCATTGCCGGATGTTGATGTATACGACATAGTTGTTCCGTCAATGTCGGAGTTTTACGGACCGAGACAGGTATATACCGATCAGGTATCGGGCATACGCAAGATATACAGCTCACTGTCCGGTAATGTCATGCCGGTAAACGCGGTCAGAGAATTGTGGGCGCACGCGGATGAGAAGCTGTACTTTAATACCGACCATCACTGGACACAGCGCGGCGCGTACTACGCGTATAAGGCATTTACGGAGGTTGCGGATTTAGATGCAATGCCGCTGAATGAATTTGAGCAAAGGAATGTGGACGATTTTGTCGGGTCATGGCTGCGTATGCTTAAAGGTACGCGCGGCGAGGCGCAGATCGCCGCATCCGGAGAACTGCTCGAAAGATTTTTGCCGCGCGTTACATATACCGGCGATATATACAGCGATATGGAGCTGCAAAAGCGGCAGGGCGAGTCGTGGGTGGTAAATCTCAACGATGATACATACAGCACATTCATATGCGGCGATGAGCCGATAACAAGATATAAGACGAATGCCGGAACCGGCAGAAAGGCTGTTCTTCTCAAGGAGTCCTACGGCAACGCATTCGCTACATGGATAGTCAATCATTATGATGAGCTGTATGTTATAGATCCGCGATACTGGAACGGAGTCGGCGGAAATAACAATCCCATGAAGCTTACACAGCTCTATGACGAGCTGGGCGGCTTTGACGATCTTATCGTTTTAAGCTATCCCGTTTCGGCGGCGGAGGATATGCGTAACGCTATGAAGCTGCTGGTCGAATAACGATCGTTAAATAAATGTATGAATATTTTATAAATTTTTATAAAGTGATTGCAAAATAAGATAAAATGGTGTATAATACACACTATAGTTTATTTTGAGAAAGGACTTATGACAATGAAAAAGACAGGATTATTGGCTATTATCACAGCAGGCATTATGCTCGTAACGGCGGGCTGCAATAATGGCGGCGGCAAGGTTGCCATTGAAGCCGGAAGTGAAAAGATCACTATGAACGATCTGTCGGTATTCCTCACCGCGGGCGACGGCTTTGAGCAGTCAAAGAAGCAGTATGCCGAGCTTATGGAGGAAACGATGAAATACGGCGAGCTTGGCAAGGCTATGGGCATAGACCTGACCGACGAGCAGAAGGAAAGCATCACGACTTCAAAGGCATCGTTTGCGCAGAGCCATGGCGGACTTTCGGCTTGCAAGGAATATCTTAAAAAAGCAGGCTCAAGCATGGAATTTGTCGAGAAGCTGTTTACGGCAAACGCGTATCAGACTGCGCTCTCCGAGCAGATAGATGCGGAATTTGAAGGCATAATCCCGACGGAAAACGAAAAGAAGGAATATTTCCTTGAAAATTATTACAGAGCAAAGCACATCCTCATAAACCTTGAGGAAGAAGAGGAAGATGCAGCCGATGCTGCTGCCGCGGATGACTCTTTGACAATAGAAGCCGAAGAGGACGCGGAGCCGACACCTATAACAAAGGATGAGGACGGCAATACGGGCGAGGCTCTTGCAAACGCAATTCTTGAGAAGGCAAAGGCCGGCGAGGATTTTGACGAGCTTATAAAGCTTTATAATCAGGATCCGGGCATGGCGTCAAACGAGGACGGATATATATTCAAAGACGGCGATATGGTAGACGAGTTCTATGAGTGCGTCAAGTCCCTTGAGCCGGGCGAATTCGGCATATGCAAATCGACATACGGCTATCATATCATACAGAGATTACCGTTCTCGGAGTCTGAGGAAAAATTCGCGACATGGTATGAGAACAATGAAGCCGCGGTTGGCTCCGCGCTTGAGGACAAGATGCGCGATGACAGATTTGAAGAAATGTGCAAAGAGCATAACATAACATCGACAATACACTGGGATGTGGTAGACGCATTCAATGAGGATATGTTAGTTCCCACTTCCGAATAAATTCCCCAACGAGGAGGCAGAAAGATTGAGTATGACAGGCGCGGATCTGGCAGTAAAAACACTGGAGGCAAACGGAGTAAAGGTTGTATTCGGATATTCGGGCGCTGCCAATGCCCCGTTCATAGACAGCATCTCTCATTCATCGATAGAATATGTGTTGTCGCGCAACGAACAGGGCGCGGCGCATATGGCGTCGGGCTATGCGCGAGTATCGGGTACTGCAGGGGTATGCACCGCAACATCCGGCCCGGGAGCAACAAACCTGATAACGGCTATCGCAACGGCGTATATGGATTCCATTCCGGTAATAGCCATTACCGGTCAGGTAAAGCGCGAGCTTATCGGCAAGGACGCTTTCCAGGAGGTAGACATAATAGGCGCAACGCTTCCGTATACAAAGCACAGCTATCTTGTGAAGGATGTAAATGAAATTGCAAGAGTTATAAACGAGGCATTCCATATAGCGGAAACGGGCAGACCAGGCCCTGTGCTTATAGATTTCCCGATAGATGTATTAAAGGAAAAATACGAGGGAAACGGCAATGAGGAGATAAACCTGCGCGGCTATAAGGTGCCGGGCAAGGCGAGCAGCTCACAGATCAAAAAGGTGGCGCAAGCCGTAAGGAACGCGGAAAGACCCGTAATTCTCGCCGGCGGCGGAGTAAGATGCTCCGGTGCGGTAGAGGAGATAAACCGCCTTGCCGTAAGGACTGGCATACCTGTTGTTTCCACCATGATGGGACTGGGCGTAATACCCACCGACAGCGACAAATTTTACGGTATGATAGGCTCTCATGGTACAAGATATGCCAATAGGATAATAAACCGTTCCGATCTCGTGCTTGCTTTCGGGACCCGTCTCGGAGACAGGAGCGTTGCAAATGCCAAGGGCATGGAGGAGAGCGGAAAGCTTATCCATATCGACATAGATCCGGCGGAGATCGGTAAGAATATGCAGCCGAGAATACCGGTGGTAGGCGATATAAAGGATGTTATCGAGCAGCTTCTCCCGATGCTTGAGGATCACAAAGTATCCAAGGAATGGGCAGACGAGACAAACGAGCTGAGGCAAACGCTCAGATATACACCCACAGCCGAGGACAACGGATTTGTAAATCCGCGGTATTTCCTTGCGAGGTTATCCGAGATAACAAATTCCGATGTATACCTGACGACCGAGGTCGGTCAAAATCAGATATGGTGCGCCAACCATTTCCGTATCAAGAAGCCGGAAAGCTTTTTGACCTCCGGCGGTTTCGGAACGATGGGCTACGGACTTCCGGCGGCGATAGGCGCGAGCAGAGCGCAGAGCAATGTGCCGGTAATAGCGGTAATGGGCGACGGAAGCTTCCAGATGGATCTTCCGGAGCTTGGTACGATGAAGCAGTACGGCATACCTGTAAAAATGGTGCTGTTTAAAAACGATCGTTTGGGTATGGTGCATGAGCATCAGTATCTGTTCTATAAATCGAATTATCAGATGGTGGATATAACCGACGGTAATCCGGATTTTGCAACGCTTGCCGGGGCATACGGGATAAAATCAAGCACAGTATCAACAAACGCGGATGTTGATAAGGGCATAAACGATATGCTTGCCGACAAGGAAAGCTATCTGCTTATAGTAAATGTCAGCCCGTTTGAGCCGACCGGCGATGCGCTTAACGAGATCAGGATGACAAAGGAGGCATAAGCATGGAAAAATATACATTATCGGTGCTTGTTGAAAACCATGCCGGCGTCCTGTCAAGAGTAGTAGGGCTTTTCACAAGACGGGGATTTAATATCCATTCGTTGTCTGTCGGAACGACGGTCGACGAGACGGTATCGCGAATAACCATTGAGGTAAAGGGCGATATATACATGGTTGAGCAGGTCTCAAAGCAGCTTTCAAAGCTTATGGAGGTCATAAAGATAAAGACCCTCAGAAACGATGAAATGGTAAAGCGTGGACTTGTTCTGGTAAAAATAAAGTCCGTTCCTAAAAACCGCGGCGAGATCATAGAGGTTGCCAATGTATTCAGAGCCAATGTTGTTGACATATCCGCAAGCACGATAACAGCCGAGCTTACCGGCTCGGACGCAAAGATCGACGCATTCCTTAAAATGGTCGAATGCTACGGCATTGAAGAGATAGCGCGTACAGGTATGACGGCACTGGAGCGCGGCGCGGACACATTGAAGCCGGACAAATAAATACAGTACAAAATATCGTTTGACGATGTTTTCAATATAATACTTATATAAACCAAGAAAAGAGGTAATTTAAAATGGGAAAAACAACCGACAGGAACGCAAAGGTGTTCTATGAAAGCGACTGCAATCTGCAATTGCTCGACGGAAAGACGGTAGCAATAATCGGATACGGTTCACAGGGACACGCTCATGCGAAAAATCTCAAGGACAGCGGCGTTAATGTTATCGTAGGTCTGAGAAAGGGCTCAAAGAGCGCGGCAAAGGCTGAAAGCTACGGCATACCCGTATATGAAACAGCCGAGGCAGCCAGGAAGGCGGACATCATTATGATACTTACACCCGATGAGAAGCAGGCTGATATATATCACAAGGACATAGAGCCGAACCTTGAAGAGGGCAATATGATCATGTTCGCGCATGGCTTCAACATTCATTTCCAGCAGATAAAGGCTCCTGCCGGCGTTGATGTAACGATGATCGCGCCGAAGGGACCGGGACATACCGTTCGTTCGGAATATGAAGAGGGCAAGGGCGTTCCGTGTCTCGTTGCGGTTGAGCAGGACGCTACCGGCAAGGCGCTTGATATAGCTCTTGCATACGGAGCAGGCATAGGCGGCGCGAGAGCTGCTATATTGGAAACAACATTCCGCTGCGAAACGGAAACAGACCTGTTCGGCGAGCAGGCAGTTCTCTGCGGCGGCGTAACGGCTTTGATGCAGGCAGGCTTTGAGACACTTGTAGAAGCAGGCTACGATCCGAGAAACGCATATTTTGAGTGTATACATGAGATGAAGCTCATAGTTGACCTTATCTATGCAGGCGGATTTAAGAAGATGAGATATTCAATTTCCGATACAGCTGAGTTTGGTGATTACGAAACAGGCAAGCGTCTTGTAACAGACGAAACAAAGAAGGAAATGAAGAAAGTTCTTGCGGAGATACAGGACGGTACATTCGCGTCAAAGTGGATCGCCGAGAACAAGAACGGCAGAGCGCATTTCAATGCGACAAGAAATCTCAAAGGCGAGCATCAGCTCGAAAAGGTCGGCGAGGAGATCAGAAAGTTCTATTCATGGAGCAAAGAGGATAAGTACGCCGAATAATAAAATAACAGACATAATAAGAGTGGCTGTAAAAAAACCTGGTTTTTTTACAGCCACTTTGGCTTGTTACCGGGTTATATAGATCCGTGTCCCAACGGGGATCTTGCCTGCTATAAGGTCAATATCCCATTTTTTCATTCTTATACATCCGTGTGAGATCTGAACGCCCGTTCTTCCGTCATATTCGGTATTGTTATACCTCAGAAGCACCGAATGCAGCGCGTAGCCGCGATAGAATACAAGACACGGCCCTACATAATAGCCGTTGTAGTTCCATTGCGTTCTGTATTTATACTCAAACGATCCCGTTACCGTCGGAGTGCCGGGCGCGCCGATCGCGCAGGGGCATTCGTGTATAAGTTTCCAGCCGTATTGCTTGCCATGATACAGCCTTACGGTGTATTGGCTCAGCGATACCCATACCATATAGTCCGTTCTGCTGGATATGCCCCATTGATTTACGGGCTGGCTGAGGAAATAGTCATTTACGAACGGGGAGCTGTGCATATTGATCTTGAGCGTATCGCCATTATCTTCAACATCAAGCTCACAGCCTAAAATATCGGCAAAGGTACGCAGAGACACGAATACAGTCCCGTCTATCGTCACTGTCGGTCTTACGGCGTTCAGGCTTTTTCCGAACGCGGTAGTGTATATATTGTCTATATTAAAGAATATGTAATTCGTACCCAGAGCGAGCACTTCTGTGTTATATTTTTCGTCATAGCTCACATCAAACCCGATATATTCGGCTATCTGCCGAACGGGGATCATCGCCGCGTCACCGTCCATATACGGAGCAGGTGACAGTGCCAGCTTAACGCCGTCATACTTGAGACTGATCGTTTTGGGAGCCGATGGCGTTTCCTCTGCCACTTCGACTGCCTCTTCTGTCGGTGTTTCCTCCGTCGCCTCGACCGCTTCATCCGCAGGCACTTCTTCAGACACCGTTTCTATTACGGTTATCGCCGGCTCCTGGGTCGCGTCCGCTTCATTTTCGGCGAACGCCGCATAGCCTGATAAAATGATCGCGGCGCAAAGCAGTGCCGATAAAAGTTTTTTTGTCATTTTTACAGCTCTCCTTTCATTATTGCAGCTAACCTTATCATAAATCGTGAGCATTTTCCGACGGAGCGTTCCGTAAATTCCACGCCCTCGCTGTTTAAAAGCTCCGTAAGCTCCTTGGGTATCGGTTTTGTATATTCTATCTCTATTTCATAGTCTGTTTTATCGAGATAATCGTTTTTGTCAAGGCATATCTCCACGCCGTCGCAGAACATAAGGCTGTGGCGCAGAGTGGTGAGCGAGCCTAAGAGAAATACATCCGCCGATATGCCCGTCAGCTTCTTTACCTCATCCGCTCCGAAGCTTTCGGGTATAGTATCGGTATCGTATTCCTGCTCCTCACATATCTGAAGAGGCCCGGCAGGACCCTTGTGGGTTTTTATCTGTATTTTTTTCGCGCTGTCCTTCTCGCGTATGCGAAATGTTATGCCGTTTCGCTTCAGCTCGTTTTTACTGTCGGTATAATAGCTGTTGACCTGCTCCTTTATCCAATCCCATTTGAACAATTCAGACAGACGAATATATGTCCTCTCGTCAATAATACATTTCAGCTCAGTTTCAAGCATTATATCATCTCCGATCTGTCAGCGTCTTTTAAAGATGCTCTTCCATAATTCCGGCACGAACAGCATCATCATCGGATATATCTCAAGGCGTCCGGCAAGCATATCGAACATGATCACATATTTGGAAAGATGCGAAAATGCCGAAAAGTTTCCTGCCGCTCCGTTAAGACCGGGTCCGATATTGTTCAATGTCGTCGTTATCGCGGTAAATGATGTGGTAAAATCAAAATTGTCGAACGAAACGATGATGACCGATGCGATAAATATAAGTATATATGACATTATATATACATTTGTGGAGCGTATCGTTTCGTGTGCGACAGGCTTATTTTCGTTTTTTATTATAACTATCCGTTTCGGGTGGAAAAAGAGCGTTGTCTCTTTCCAAACGGTTTTCATCAGTATCGTTATACGCGAGATCTTTATGCCGCCGCCGGTGCTTCCGGCGCACGCGCCCACAAACATAAGCACGACGAGCAGAAGCTTTGCTGCCTCTGTCCATGCGCTGTCAAAGTTTATCGTGGTAAAGCCCGTTGTCGTTATTATCGCGCAGACCTGAAAGAAGGTATGCCGCAGCTTGTCGGAAAACGGCAGAGCAACGAACGATTTATCCGCGAGCGTTTCGCCGCTCAATGAGACCGATATAAGTATCAACGCGCAGGCGGCTGCTATTATAAGCGCGTAATGCCATACCTCTTGTATCGAGAACGCGCCTTTGATACGACGCCGTATGATATAGAAATAAAATCCGAAATTAACTCCGAAAAGCATCATAAACACAGCTACAACCCATTGAATGGCTGGAGAATAGCTTGCCATGCTGTCGTTTTTTACGGCAAATCCGCCCGTTCCGGCTGTTGCCACAGCCGTATTCAAAGCGTCGAAAACGGGCATTTTTACTATAATAAGCGCGATAAATTCAAAAACGGTGAGCGCGATATATATCGAATACAGCACTGCCGCCGTCTGGCGTACCTTCGGCATAAGCTTATCTACCGACGGCCCGGGGCTTTCGGCACGCATGATATTCATATGCGAGCCGCCCGTCATCGGCAGCAGCGCAAGCAGGAATACAAGCACGCCCATACCGCCGAGCCAGTGAGTAAAGCTGCGCCAGAACAGGGAAGCGAGCGAAAGCGATTCAATATCGTTTAATATTGTTGTTCCGGTCGTTGTAAAGCCGGAAATAGTTTCAAACAGCGCGTCTGTAAATACAGGGATCTCTCCCGTCATCACGAACGGTATGCATCCGAATATTCCCATCACTATCCATGAAAGAGATGTTGCCAAAAACCCCTCTCTTGCATAGAAGGTCATATTTTTCGGTTTGCAAAGACATATGAGAAATCCCGTCACCGCGCAAAGTGCCGCGGTGAAAGCGTATGCCGTTAATACATCCTCACGGTAAATAAGTGCTATAAAAAAGGGAAGAAGCATAAATGCGCCCTCTATATTGAGCACTCTGCCGAGTATATATAATACAGACCTGAAATTCATCTTTATATTACCTCAAAATATCTCGTATGTTATCAAACCCCGAATGAGTCGTCACTATTATGACTGTATCGCCTGGCTTGATGCAGTCGTTACCGCCGGGGGTAAGCGCTTCGCCGTCGCGGATAATGGAGGCGATAAGCAGATTTTTTTTCAGAGCAAGATCTTTAAGCGGTATATTGGTATATTCCGTATCGGATTCTATTTTAAATTCGATCGCCTCGGCTCTGTCATCGAACAAACGGTAGAGCGTTTCTATATTGCTGCCTATAGAGTTCCGCTTGGCGCGGACATATGTGCGGATTATCTCCGCCGTCATATATCGCGGATAAACAACGCTGCCCAGCTCCAGACCGCGTATAACATTTGAGAAGCTGCCATGATTGACCTTTGTTACCGCCTTAATATCCGGCGCGATCTTCATAGCGTACAGCGAGAGCAGTATATTTTCCTCATCGATTCCCGTCAGCGGTATCACCGCATCGGTCGTTTCGAGGTTTTCCTGACGGAGAATCTCCTCATCTGTTCCGTCACCGTTTACGATAACGACTTTGTTCGGGAATATCTCGCTCAGCTCGCGGCAACGGTCGGGGTTGTTTTCAATGATCTTTACCGATATGCCCGACTGTAGGAGATATTTCGTAAGATAAAAAGCCGTTCTTCCGCCGCCTATCAATGTGGCGGAATTTACTCTGTGACCGCCCATGCCTATTTTTCTGAAGAATTTATATGCCTTGTAAGGCGATGCGATAAACGATACAACATCGTTGGGAAGGAGTGTGAAGCTGCCGTCGGGGATAATAAGCTCGGAGCCGCGTTCAACGGCGCAAACGAGAACATCAAAATCCTCTTTTTTGGGAAAATCCATCAGCTTCATACCGCAAAGAGCGTTACCCTGCGGAATTTTGAATTTTATTATATCGACCGAGCCTTTGGCAAAAGCGTTTACCGAAATAGCGGAGGGGAAGTGCAAGATCCTGTTTATCTCCCTCGCCGCCTCAAGCTCCGGATTTATTATCATGGAAATATCGAGCTTATCGCGCAGATACGGCAGCTCGTCACCGTAATCGGGAGTGCGGACTCTTGCGATGGATGAGCAATCGCTGACCTTTTTTGCAAGCGTACAGCAGAGCAGATTAAGCTCGTCCGAGTCGGTAACGGCTATTATGAGGTCGGCATCCTCTATGCCGGCTTCCTTGAGCGTACTGTAGCTGGAGCCGTTGCCAACAACGCCCATTATGTCATACATACCCGTAGCTCTGATTACAAATTTGTCGCTTTTATCAATGATGGTGACATTATTGCCCTCCGCGGTAAGCTTTTCGGCAAGCGTCAACCCGACCTTTCCGGCGCCGACGATAATTATGTTCAGAGCCTTATCGCGCGACTGCGTAAGCCTTGTTAGCATAGACATTGTATAAACCCCCGTTTATTATATTTCGTGCAGATTTTTCAGAGACAGATCAAGTATCGGCGCGCTGTGCGTCAAAGCGCCGCTTGAGATATAGTCCACGCCCAGATCTGTGAGTGCCTTTATGCTTTCCCTGGTGACATTGCCGCTGCATTCCGTTTTGGCGCGTCCGTCTATGATGGATATTGCTTTTTTCATATCGTCATAGCTCATATTGTCGAGCATGATTATATCCGCGCCTGCCTCTACAGCCTCGCGGACCATATCAAGGCTTTCCGTTTCGACCTCGATCTTTCTGACAAACGGCGCATAATCCCTTGCCATATTGACCGCCTCCGTTATGCTGCCGGCAGCGCCTATGTGATTGTCCTTTAAAAGGATCCCGTCAGACAGATTATAGCGATGATTTCCGCCTCCGCCGACCTTTACGGCGTATTTTTCAAATATTCGCATATTCGGCGTTGTCTTTCGGGTGTCAAGAAGCTTCGTTTTAGTTCCCTCAAGCAGCGATACGGTAGCGTGTGTGTATGTGGCTATGCCGCTCATGCGCTGAAGGTAATTAAGAGCAGTGCGCTCACCTGAAAGCAACACTCTTATATCGCCGGTTACCGTCCCTATAAGCTCACCTTTTTTTATCTGATCGCCGTCAGTTTTCTTCATGTCAAATTCAGTTTTCGGATCGAGCAGGGTAAAGACGCGCCTAAACACTTCCAGTCCGGCAAGTATGCCGTCCTGCTTGCATATAAGCTCCACCTTGCCGCGTGTGTAGCTTTTTATTATCGCGTTGGTGGTAACATCCTCGCTTGAAATATCCTCGCGCAGTGCGCTCATGATAAGCTCATCCGCATTTACTGTCATCGTTAAATCATTCATGGCTTTTCTCGATCCTCTCTATCTCATCGCGTACCGTTTTTACATAATCCCTGTCGGAGTCTCTGTATGACTCAGGGTCGATCTCGGGCGTTACGGGGGTGTATTTGTCAAAATCGTCCGCTATCCTTTGCGCGGCGCGTTTTGCGAAAACAAGACTTTCAAGAAGCGAGTTGCTTGCGAGCCTGTTTTTGCCGTGAACGCCGTTGCAGGCGGTCTCGCCTGCCGCATACAGACAATCCATAGATGTTTTTGAAGTCGTATCGACCTTTATGCCGCCCATAAAATAATGCTGCGCCGGCACGACCGGTATACATTCCTTTGTTATGTCAAACCCCTTTTGGAGGCAATGCTCATAAATATTGGGGAAGTGCGACATTATTATATCCTTGGGGATCTTCGCTGTTGACAGCCATACATGCGGCATATTATCCTTGTGCATCTGCTTCCATATCGCCTTTGAAACGACATCGCGCGGCTGCAATTCGTCAACGAACCTGTTTTTATTTGCATCCAAAAGCACCGCACCCTCACCGCGAACGGACTCGCTGATGAGAAACCGTCTGCCCTTTGTGTGCGAATACAGCGTAGTCGGATGTATCTGGACATAATCGAGATTTTCAAGCTCTATGCCATGCTTCATTGCTATCGCGATCGAGTCCGCGGTAAGATGCGGATAATTGGTGCTGTTATGATACAGACCGCCTATGCCGCCGGTCGCGAGTATGGTGAACAGAGCATCGATCTCTACCATATTATTCTCAGCATCCTGCGCTACTATGCCTGTGCAGCGGTTGCCGCTCGTGATAATGTCGACCATCTTCATATGCTCGATCATTTCTATGTTCTTCCTTGCCTTAGCCGCCGCGAGAAGGTGCGAGGTGATCTCCTTGCCCGTCACATCCTCGTGAAAGCATATGCGCGGTACCGAATGAGCGCCCTCTTTTGTAAATTTGAGCGAGCCGTCCTCATTACGTGCAAAATTGACGCCGTATGTCATCAGATCCGATATGACCGACTGAGACGAGCGTATCATGATCTCTACCGATACTGGGTTATTCTCGTAATGTCCGGCACGCATGGTGTCCTCAAAATACGATTTATAGTCATCATCGCTGCGGAGCATACATATACCACCCTGAGCGAGGAATGAATCGCTTTCATCCGCCTGTGATTTTGTTATAAGAATAACTTTATATTTATCCGGCAGGTTAAGTGCCGCGTACAGTCCGGCAACGCCCGTCCCGACAATAAGTATGTCCGCCGTTATTCTCATCATCTCACCTATCTTTCGTTTGTGTGATTTTACAAGATACTCATCCTAATTATACACAAAAAAAGCGATACAGTCAATACATACGCCAACTTTTTTGCGAATAAACCCGTTAAATATTGACAATTATCCGCTTGTGTGCTAAAATAGCGTAGGGGTGTATCTGGTATTTTATTATATCAGGAGGACTTCAAAATGAATATTGCAAACAATCTAAAGGCCATTGACAGCATTAAAAGCGAGATATTGTCCGAGGTCGCGAATTTGTACAAGCTGCTTGCCGATTATGATGAGCTTGCCGATTACGGCAGTGTGGAAAGCTCTCTTTCGACGATAGTAGCGATGAACTACATACTCGGCAGGCATCTGGGCATATCGTATCAGACGCTTGATACCAATATCGGCGAGCTGCTGCAAATGGCTCAAGAGAACGGGCATAGCCTTGAAACGGAATTCGGGGACATGTCCGAGCTTGGCAGATACTTGAAGAAACGCTGACAGCAGATCAGCGGTTTACGGAGGTAATGATGAAAAAGGCATATTTGACAGATGTGCAAAGATTTCGGCTTGTTGCGCAGATAACGGGCATTTTGTTTATATTATTTGCCGTTTACTCTCTTGCACAGCGGCAATATATCCTTGCATCGGCGCAATTTGCGGCAGGCATTGCATTTTATGTATATATATCGCTTGCCCTGAAGCGCAGAAGGATCGAAACGGAAAACTGCCTGAAAAAAGTCACAGCCGACGGCGTGGAGCTGCCGGATGATGTTATGTCGAGCATTCCGCTGCCGGCGGCGGTATGCGGAGCGGACGGCAGCATACAGTGGTCAAACGCGGGATTTTTGCAAATGCTGGGCGTGGAGGACGCCTATGGGCATTCGATAAGCGAGTATATAAGCGATATAAAATGGGCGGACATCATAAAATGCCGCGAGGGCAGACAGACGGTAGTGTTTGACAGCGGAAGAAGGTTCAAGGTGGTATGGTCCATGCTCCGTCAGGGCAGTGAGGACAAAAAGCAATACTCCGTATTTTTCTATATGCGCGATGTTACCGAGGAGCATGAGCTACGCGAGGCGTATGATAACGAGCGCATAGATGTTGCCGCGATAAACATTGATAATTACGATGACTTTTCACAAAAAACGGATGATGAGACCCTCGAGCTTGCCGCGTCAAAGATACGCGCCGCACTTGTCGCATGGGCAAAGCGCGCCAACGCGGTAATAAAGAAAACGGATCGGGACCGTTATTTTATGATATTTGAGCATCAGTATCTGAAAAAATATACAGACAGCAATTTTGATATTGTAAAAACCATATCCGATATTGCCGCGGAGGTAAAATTCCCGATTTCGATAAGCATAGGTATCGGTACGGGCGGATCAATGTCCGAAAACGAGACAAGCGCGAGAAACGCGCTCGATCTGTCGCTGGGCAGAGGCGGCGGACAGGTATGTGTAAAGGACGATACGAGCTTTAAATTTTACGGCGGCAAGAATATCGAATATGAGCGCAGCACGCGTGTTAAAGCGCGTGCGGTCGCGGCGGCGCTCGACGATTTTATAAACGGCAGTGACAATGTGATCATCATGGGGCACAGGAGCGCGGATTACGATTGCTTCGGCGCGGCTGTGGGCTTGCAAAGAGCGGTGCGGCAGCACGGCAGAAGACCTTATATAGTTCATGACAGAATATCTCCGGCAGTCAACGCGATGTACAAGCTCTTGAGCGAGAACAAGGAATATGACGGTATATTTGTCGGCGAGGACGAGGCATTGGAGATGGTAACGCCAAACACGCTCCTCATAGTCCTTGACACGCACCGTCCGTCGATGCTGCCGGTGCCGGAGCTTACCGAGCGCATAAAGAAAACGGTGCTTATAGACCACCACAGGCGTTCGACCGAGTTTATAAGCCCATGCTCGCTGATATATCACGAGCCGTACGCGTCATCGACCTGTGAAATGGTGACGGAGCTGTTGGACTACATGAATATCGGCGGATCGCTTAATAAATTAGAGGTGCAGTGTCTGTACAGCGGCATACTTCTTGACACGAAGAATTTTATGCTTAAAACGGGTGTAAGGACATTTGAGGCGGCATCATATCTTAGAAAACTGGGGCTTGATACTGTCGCGGTGCGCCGTATGTTCTCAACAAGTCCGGATGAATATGCCATGAAAGCGGAGATCGTAAAGTCCGCTGTAATGGCAAGCGACGATATAGCAATCGCAAAAACATATACGCCGTATAAGAATATGCGCAGTCTTGCGTCGCAGGCGGCGGACGATATGCTCAATCTTACGAATGTCACCGCATCTGTTGTCGTATACCCGGCAGACGGCGGAACAGGGTTCAGCGCAAGGTCGATAGGGACAATAAATGTCCAGCTGCTTATGGAGAAGCTGGGCGGCGGCGGACATATGACGGTATCGGGCGCTTTCATAAAGGGTATCGGCATAGACGAGGGAGTTATGCGCACACGCGCAGCGGTAAAGTCGTATATGGATGATCTGAAAAATTAAAACGGAGGGGATACTAAGCTATGCAGGTTATTTTAAAGCAGGATGTCAAGGGACAGGGAAAAAAAGGACAGATGGTAAATGTATCCGACGGTTACGCGCGGAATTATCTGCTGCCCAGAGGCCTTGCAGAGGAAGCGACAAAGACGAATATAAATATTTTAAAGGGCAAACGCGAATCGCTTGAATACAAGGTAAAAACGGAAACGGCAGAGGCGCAGGCGATTGCCGAGCGTATGGAGAGCTTTGAGGTCGTCATAAAGGCAAAGGCTGGCGACGGCGGC
>CAJONM010000100.1 GCA_905235885.1 uncultured Clostridia bacterium | reverse complement strand
GCTTGAGGATATAAAGGGGCATGAATATTTCATTGACGCGGCTGATATGCTGCTGCGCGATGGATTAAAGGCAAAATTCATAATAGCCGGAACAGGCTCGTATGAGGACGAGCTGAAAAAGCGCGTCGGCAGGTTGGGGCGCGAGGCGGATATAATATTTACCGGGTTTATCTCCGATGTGGATAAGCTGATGAGCATAACCGATATACAGGTCAACGCCTCCTACGGCACCGAGGCGACGAGCCTTGCGCTGCTTGAGGGAATGAGCTTGGGCGTTCCGGCGGTGGTGTCCGATTTCGGCGGCAATCCGGGTGTGATAAAGAACGGAGAAAACGGATATGTCGTGCCGAAGCAGAACGCGGCGGCGCTTATGAGCGGTATAAACAAGCTTATCGGAGACGATGAGACATACGCGAGAATGTCGCAGACAAGCCGCGAAATATTCAAAGCCTCGTTTACCGCCGCGGCGATGACGAGAAATACGGAAAAACTATATTGTGAGCTAACGGAAAGGAAGTAGAGCTATGACTAAGAAATGGACATTTGTTGATACCGTAATAGTAATAGCGGTTGTTGCCGCGGCAGCGGCAGGCTTTAAGATGTTCGGAGGAAGGCTTGGCGAGGGTGATAAGACGATCATACAGGCGCAGATACTTATACCAAACGAAAGCCCTCAGCTTGCCGAGGCGATAGAGCAGGGCGTAGGCGAGGCGGTAACGCTCAGCCTGACGGAAAAGGATTCGGGCATCTTAAAAAGCGTGGAGGCAAAGCAAGCCGAGGTAATGGTATACGATGCCATAAACGGCGAGTACAAAACGCAATATGCCGACAATAATGTTGATATATACGCCACCGTTGAGGTCGAGGTCGAGGAAAACGACTATTCCTTCCTTGTCGGCAGTACGCAAATAAAGGTCGGAAATAAAACTCCGTTCAGGGGCAAGGGCTACGCGACCGAAGGAAATGTTATCGTTATCGAAAGAGAGGGGGAGTGATCGATGAATAAGGACGGAAAGATCAAAGGCAAATTCAATATCATAGACGCTCTCGTGCTGCTGCTTATCATCGCCACAGCCGTTGGGATATTCGCGCGCTACGGCAGCAGGATAACGGCCGCCGTCAAGTCCGATGAGGAATTTGTATATGAGATAAGGGTACAGTCTGTGCGCCAATACACGATAGACGCGCTTATGGAGACTATGAACACAAAAAGCCGCATGAGCGATAAAAAGGCAACGGTCGATCTCGGCGAGATAACAGATGTCCGCGTCGAGGACGCGACAATCCTTTCCGAGAAAGCGGACGGAACGATGACATACGCGCCGCAGGAGGATCGATATACCGCGTATGTCACGATCAAAACGCGCGGCAAGGAGTCGGATAACAGCTATATCACCGCCGATTCCGAGGAGCTGTCCGTAGGCAGACAGACGGAGATATATTCAAAGTATGTACACACATCAGGCGAGATACTAAGGGTGGAAAAAATAGAAAACTGATAATAAAATGAGGCTGCCGTTTGAGGCAGCCTCATTTTGTTTACTGATTTATTATTCTGCATCCTCTGCTATCTTTGCCTGCGCTGCGGCAAGTCTTGCTATCGGAACGCGGAACGGTGAACATGATACATAGTCAAGACCTATCTGGTGGCAGAACTCAACTGATGACGGATCTCCGCCATGCTCGCCGCATATGCCTACATGAAGTGATGAGCGAGTTGTCTTGCCGAGCTTTATTGCCATTTCCATAAGCTTGCCTACGCCCAAGCGGTCAAGCTTTGCGAATGGATCGTTCTCAAATATCTTTGTATCATAATACGCATCGAGGAACTTTCCTGCATCGTCACGCGAGAAGCCGTATGTCATCTGCGTAAGGTCGTTTGTACCGAAGCAGAAGAACTCAGCCTCTTTTGCAATGTCATCGGCAAGAAGCGCCGCTCTGGGTATCTCTATCATTGTGCCGACCTCATATTCAAGGTCTGCGCCTGCGTTTGCTATCTCAGCGTCCGCTGTTGCAACTACGATGTCCTTAACGAATTTAAGCTCCTTAACATCGCCAACGAGCGGGATCATGATCTCCGGCTTCATTGTCCAATCCGGATGATTTTTCTTTACATTGATCGCCGCGCGGATAACTGCGCTTGTCTGCATCTTTGCGATCTCAGGATATGTTACAGTCAGACGGCAGCCGCGATGACCCATCATCGGGTTGAACTCATGGAGCGAGTCGATTATCGTCTTTATCTGCTCAACCGTCTTGCCCTGTGTCTTTGCAAGAGCCTTTATATCCTCTTCATCTGTCGGAACGAACTCATGCAACGGCGGATCAAGAAATCTTATCGTTACGGGGTTGCCCTCAAGCGCTTCATAAAGCTCTTCAAAATCGCCCTGCTGCATCGGAAGGATCTTAGCCAATGCGGCTTCTCTTTCCTCAACCGTATCGGAGCAGATCATCTCTCTGAACGCGTCTATTCTGTTGCCGCCGAAGAACATATGCTCTGTACGGCAAAGGCCTATACCCTCTGCGCCAAGCTCTCTTGCCTTCTTTGCATCTTCAGGAGTGTCGGCGTTTGTACGAACCTTCATTGTTCTGTACTTATCAGCCCAACCCATTATCCTGCCGAATGTACCGGCTATAGTTGCGTCTACTGTCGGGATTATGCCGTCATAGATGTTACCCGTTGAGCCGTCTATCGAGATGTAGTCGCCCTCTTTGTATGTCTTGCCGGCAAGAACGAACTTCTTGTTAGCTTCGTCCATAGCTATATCGCCGCAGCCGGATACACAGCAGGTACCCATACCGCGTGCAACAACGGCAGCGTGCGATGTCATACCGCCGCGAACTGTAAGGATACCCTGAGATGCTTTCATGCCCTCGATATCCTCAGGCGATGTTTCAAGTCTTACCAATACGACCTTTTCGCCTCTGTCGTTCCATGCCTTTGCGTCGTCGGCTGTGAATACTACCTTACCGCAAGCGGCACCGGGCGATGCGCCCAAAGCCTTTGCAACGGGAGCCGCAGCGTCCAAAGCTGCCTTGTCAAACTGCGGATGGAGAAGCGTATCAAGATTACGCGGATCGATCATCGCAACGGCTTCTTTTTCCGTTCTCATACCCTCGTCAACGAGGTCACAAGCGATCTGGAGCGCCGCCTGAGCAGTTCTCTTACCGTTTCTTGTCTGGAGCATATAAAGCTTGCCGTGCTCTACGGTAAACTCCATATCCTGCATATCTCTGTAGTGGTTTTCAAGCTTCTGGCATACATCCTTGAACTGTGCGAACGCTTCGGGGAACTTCTGCTCCATTTCAGCTATCGGCATCGGCGTACGCACGCCGGCAACGACATCCTCACCCTGAGCGTTTGTCAAAAATTCACCCATGAGGTGCTTTTCGCCTGTAGCCGGGTCACGAGTGAACGCAACACCCGTACCGCAGTCATCACCCATATTACCGAATGCCATCATCTGTACATTTACCGCTGTACCCCATGAATACGGAATATCATTGTCGCGGCGATATACATTTGCTCTGGGGTTGTCCCATGAGCGGAATACTGCCTTTATAGCGCCCATAAGCTGTTCCTTCGGATCATCCGGGAAGTCCGCGCCGATCTTTTCCTTGTATTCAGCCTTGAACTGGTTTGCAAGTACCTTCAGGTCATCAGCCGTAAGGTCAACATCCTGTGTAACGCCCTTCTCTGCCTTCATCTTGTCGATAAGCTCTTCGAAATACTTCTTGCCGACTTCCATAACGACATCGGAATACATCTGGATAAAGCGTCTGTAGCAGTCCCATGCCCAACGCGGATTTTGCGATGCCTCTGCCATATATTCAACAACATCCTCATTGATGCCCAGGTTAAGGATCGTGTCCATCATGCCCGGCATAGATGCTCTTGCGCCCGAACGAACGGATACAAGAAGCGGATTTGTCTTGTCACCGAATTTCTTACCTGTGATACCCTCCATCTTCACGATGTGCTCATTTATCTGAGCCTGTATCTCGTCGTTGATTTTTCTGCCGTCCTCGTAGTACTGCGTACAAGCCTCCGTTGAGATCGTGAAGCCCTGCGGAACAGGCAGCCCGAGATTTGTCATTTCGGCAAGATTTGCACCCTTACCGCCAAGCAATTCTCTCATGTTGGCATTACCTTCAGTAAAAAGGTAAACATACTTATGTGCCATTGGTATACCTCCTGATTAATACTATATTGCAAAGACAATACCGCCTTTGCCTACACAATGTATTATATCACAAAATTTAAATTTGTCTACACTTAATTTTCCTTTTTTTCAAATATTGGAAAAAATGATTAAAAAAAGACGGAAATTGTCCTGTTTTTGCCCCAATATCACAAAAAGCGCATTGCTACATATTATGTAAAAAGGGGGTATTGATAAAATACAGCCGGACCCGACGGTACATAGGAGGTGAAAGCATGCTTGTAACAATTGGATCAATAACGACAGCGACACGACTTGCGCGGCTTATCGAGCGAAATACCGGCAGCGCGGCAAGCGTAGTCAATACGCCCATGTCGATAAAAACGGGCGGATGCTCGTATTCGGTACGATTTGGTGACCGCATCAAGGATGATGTGCTGCGGATCATGCGTCAATACAATATACCGATAAGGAAAATATACCGCGAAAGCTATAATGGAAAAAAGCGTGTTTATTATGATATATCTTGACAACTCCGCCACAACAAGACGAAAACCGGCGGCGGTGTATATGGCAATGCTCCGCTATGCCGTTATGTCCGGCGGCAACGCCGGGCGCGGCATAAATAAGCTGAGCCTTGGCGGCGTGCGTACCGTCATACGGGCACAGGAGGCAGCCGCGCGGCTTTTCAATGTAAGGGATGAGAGTAATATCATTTTTACCTATAACGCGACATATGCTCTTAATATGGCGATCATGGGAACGGCGAGCGGAAGCGATCATATAACGGTATCGGCAATGGATCATAACAGTGTCCTGCGCCCAGCCGCGCTGCACGGCAAATTCAGCGTTGCCGCCGCCGATCGTACGGGCGTCGTTGCTCCGCTGTCCGTGCGGATGGCGATGCGTGCCGATACGCGCCTTGTCGTATGCACACATATCTCAAATGTATGCGGAACGCGCCAGCCCGTCGCGGAAATATCACGCGCCGCGCATAACGGCGGAGCCGTTTTTTTGCTTGATGCGTCTCAAAGCGCCGGCTCGGCGGAGGTCGATATGGAAAAGCTCGGCGCGGATATGATAGCGTGTCCCGGACATAAGGGGCTTATGGGGCCGATGGGCAGCGGCATTTTATGCGTTAAGGATCCGTTGCGGCTCAGAGCCGTCATAGTGGGCGGCACCGGCAGCGAATCGGAGAGCATATACCAGCCGGAGAGTATGCCGGATAAATTCCACAGCGGAACGATAAATCTTCCTGCCGTAGCAGGTCTTTGCGAAGGGATAAAATTCGTGCTGCGCGAGGGCGCGGACGCGATAGGCAAGCATGAGATGATGCTTGCCCGACGATTGAGAGAAAAATTGCTTAATATGGACGGAGTTACCGTATACGGTAAGCCCGACAGCGGCATAACGACATTTAATATAAACGGTATTGACAGCGGCGAATGCGCCGCGCTTTTGGGTGATAATATCATAGTCCGCGCCGGATACCATTGCGCGCCGCTGGCGCATAAAGCGTTGGGCAGCAGCGTCGGCGGATCGGTAAGGGCGTCGTTTGGCTATTTCAATACGGTTCGCGACGCGGATACGGTCTGCGATGCGATATACAGGATCGTAAAGCGCCACCGATCCGATACGGCATCTGTCGGCGTGTAGACGGGTTTGTCTGCACGCCGGCGTGACGGCGTAAATTATATCGGATACGATATAATTATACTGAGGTGATGATGTGAACGATAAATATGAGCTTTTGCTGCTCGAAAATCAAGTGTGTTTTCCGACATACGCAGTGGCTAATAAAATCTTAAGACGCTACTATAACTTCCCCGAATGTCAAAAAATCAGCGATGGTATCTATTTTATCAAAGCAAAAGGACACACCAACGGCAACAGCATTATTATTGTCGAGATGAATGGGCTTTTCTATATGATCCACGGCGATATTACTTATGTTGATGAGGCGCTGTATGAAAACAAACTGTCCGTTGTGTTTGATGACCTATCGGCAGCCCGTCAAACACTTGACCGCGTGCGTGAATTTATCAGAAATCATCCGACCGTGTACTGCGGAACGCACACACCGCAAGGCTATGAGAACCTTGAAGCAAAGCGTGTAATGAATTTAGATAATCCTGTTCCGACTGTTCTTGCAGAAGTGGATTTTGCCGAAAAGGAAGCGAGCGGAAAATATGTCTGCTCCATATGCGGATATGTTTACGACCCCGCCGAACATGACGGCGTTGCATTTGAAGATCTGCCCGATGATTGGAAATGTCCGAGGTGCAGACAGGGTAAAGACAAATTCAATAAGGCATAAACAAATGGGGCTGTAAAAAACTTTGTTTTTTACAGCCCCATTTTTGGTGCGCCCTAAGGGACTCGAACCCCCGACCTACTGGTTCGTAGATTGAGAATTTTCTTTTCATCTTTTTTCACCACCTGCCTTAACCCGCATGGTTGAGCCATTTGTTAAATTATTACTTGCATTATTTTGCACAATCTTGCACCGTTTTTCACCATGTTGTTGGACAAAAGTTGGACAAGATTTGTGTACCGCTAATGGGATAGTTGTTTTATTTTGTATCAAGCGGTACAACTGCCAATGTTTTCCCCAGCGGTGCTAACACCTTCAAAAGCGTTGTTACCTGAGGACTTGTACTGCCATTTTCCATGCGGGCTATGATTGGCTGCTTTACACCGCTTAGCTCGCCGAGCTTTCTTTGACTTATTCCCTTTTCCTGTCTTGCCTTAATAAGTTCACCTATAAGAGCTACCCTGAGATTGCTCTCGGCTATTTCTTCCGGAGTCATCATAGAATCCATGAATGCCAATACGTCTTCACCTATTGCATCAGCTCCACGCGCCTTGACATCATCCATATTTGCCTTTGCCTGCTCCAGTGCCTCGCTATAAGCTATATCAGTTTTCATTGTCAACGCCCCTTTCAATATAATCCTTCATAAGCCTTTTAGCTTTGTCGATTTCTCTTTTCGGTGTTTTCTGAGTCTTCTTAATGAAGTGGGATAGTAATATAAAGTGTTCTCCATCATATCCAAAAAACAATATGCGGTTTCTCAGTGGTCGTAATTCCCATATTTCATCATCTAAGCGCTTCATGTACGGTTCACCTGCACTTGTTCCATATATGCTGAGGATCTTTATGTAGTCTCTTATCTTGTTATAATTGACTCGGCTGTTCTTATCATTCTTTTTGCCTAAGTCGGCTAAATAATCCTTTAACGGCAAATTACCGTTTTTATCTTTATAAAACCTTACAGAGTACACTGATATTTTCCCCCTTTCCTATACTTATTATACTTAAAAGTTATCACTTTGTCAACTGAATTATAAAATTTTGTCCGTCCAATCATATTTACAGCACCCTGTTATTCATATCATAGCCCTCACTTGCGGTATGCGCAAGATTTAATATTGTATTTTTTGTGTAGTAATGATCAGCCAAATTGAGAAGACGCTCATAGCTTAATTTCTGC
>CAJONM010000099.1 GCA_905235885.1 uncultured Clostridia bacterium | reverse complement strand
TTATTGCCGCGAGCATATGAGCCGAACAACGCAATTTTTGTAACAGGAAACTCAGCTGCAACGGTAGCCGCAGCGTTTTCGATTTGATTTAGTGTCAGCATTATTGTCCCTCCCTTAAACTTCTTTGTCTGTCTCTATTCTACCATACAAATCAAGTCAAGTCAAGAAAAAGCGGCAAAGAATAAAATGCTTTCGGCGCAGTTTTTGCGGAATTTTAGCCTTGGGGCGATACATTCGGCGAATGTATCGCTAACCCCTTTGTCAGGCTCCGCCTGACATTTCCCCTGAAAGGGGCAAACTGATGGGGTGCAAGGGGCAGCCGGGGTTGGGGATCAGTTCCAGAATGAGATCATATGATATACCTTATAATATATATATGGATTGGACGCTGCGATGCCATGATCGGACTGCGCGAATATGGCAAGAAGCGTCAGGGTCATCGTCACATATGCAAGCGTTGTAACGACCGCGATAGTGTACCGCCGCGATATGCGGTCGCCGCGCTTTTTTTCGTATACAGCAAATATCGACAGTGCCGCGCCGAGCATCATCATCCATACATAGTCTGTGAAATAGCGCGTCAGCAGTCCTGCCATCTGCGCGTCAACGACCGCGACAACGATCGAGAGAAGCGTTGCGGCAATGACTATCCTATGCTGGCGCTTGTCGGCATCGCCGAATATGCGGCTGCTGCCGAAGCAGCCGTATACGCATGCCATCGTCAGCGGATAAAGCATGAAAACGCCGCCCAAAAGGTTTTCCGCCAGAGTAAGTCCCTGATATGTCGTTTCGCATTTGAAATCGTGCAGGAACGGGAATACCGCGTCAATTTTTGTCGGCTGGAAAAAGTATGTAAATATTCCCAAGCCTGTGCGCCCTAAATTGAAGCCGCGATGCGTCATATCGTTCGAGGTAAGATTATAGTTGGCGCCGAAGTCAAACGGCGAGTCAAATCTCACCCAGTTATACCACATAACCGCCGCGCCGATAACGATAAACGGCACGCAAAGCGCGGCTGTCTCCTTTATACTCGTTTTTGAAAACAGCCGACGATGGCGGAATACCTGATCCAAATAGAGGATCACTCCGAATGCTATCGTTATAAGAAACTGCGGCCTGCACGCGGCTGTCAATGCGACGCAAAGAGAGCCTAACGCCAACCGCCGCGCCGACAGCTCGCCGTCTTTGTCCGCCGACAGCCACAGCGTAAGCCCGAACAGGGTAAACATGAGCGCCGCCATAGGCGGTACCATATAGAAATCAGGCTTATACGCCGCATAGCCGAGCGCGGACGCGAACGGGATCACCGCCGAGAGCAGAAGGTATATCGCAAACGGCGTATTCGGATACCATTTCTTTACAATCTCCCACAGGAGCAGCATAACGCCTAAAATAACAAATATTCCGAAAATAAAGAGCGCGATATAATTCGGCAGATCCTGTCCCGTTATCAGATTATACGGAAGATAAAGCAGGATCGCCGGAGCAACGCCGAAATATGAATAGTATTTCCCGTTATAATACGCGTTGTCCCACATAAAATCGACTTTTTGATTAAGCCGCTCGCCGTAATCATACGGATTGTGGAGGGCGTCGAGCGACGCGGAGCCGTCGGCAAAGCTGAGCTTGCCTTCCTTTAGCGCGTCTATGACATTATAATACTGCCGGTGATTGTCGTTGTCCTTCCACCATTGGAGAGCGGCGTGATTAAATGTCGACATTCCTATATATGCACCCGACAGCACCAGCCATACCGCAGCTGCGGCAATGCGCTGGCGTTTGCTTGCCAAGTTCGTTTTTATGCGGTATATCGCCGAGCGCGGACGAAGTATGTATATAAACGAGAGGATAAGGAAAAACAATATAAACCGCACCCACGAGAACATCAGCGGAACTTTGACATTGAGTCGAACGCCGTCAAGATCAACGGTGCTTGCATCTATGCCGCTGAGCGCGATCCGAAGCGTTTTAATCCTGCCGCTGAAATTCAGCCGTATATACTGCGTTTCCCGAACACTCGCAATTACGGTGCGCTTGGGCGCGGCAAGATAGTTCGCGTTCGCGTCATCCGTTGCCGATATGGTTATGTCCGCCTTACGCGCCTTATTGTCAAACGGCGCAAAGTACAGATACCGTACCGGCGCGTTGACATTTTCAAACATTATTATTGATTTTGTGCTTGATGTCGCGCCGTTGTTGGTGTACCCGACAAGCTCCGGCGTTATGTCGATCGGCGTTGAGTACATGGAGTCTATCCATTGAAAATTGAATACAAAAAATTCGCACAACAGTGACACCGCAAGCATGATCCCGAATACTACGGCATATTTTTGCGGCGTTTCCTTTATAAAAAACCGTATGAGCTTACTGTTTTTGAATATATTCCTTTTCATTTAATTCCTCTTTAAGTGCCTTGAAGGTGTTTTCCGCATCAATGAGATGCAGCTCGAAATCCTGTTTGTTTTTTTGTATTATAGTCGATAGTATCATGCCAGAAAAATATGCCTGGATCGCCGCGATGACTGTAAATCCGCACACGACCAGCGTCGGGATACGCGGCACGATACCATCGCGCACAAATGTTATGAATATGGGTATGAAGAATATGAGTGCGATCAGCACAAGCAGCGCCGAGAGCATTGTGAAAAACTGCTTCGGCTTGTAGCTCTTGTAAAGCTGATGTATCGTTTTAAGCACCTTCAGCCCGTCCGAATATGTGTTCAGCTTGGACTCGCTGCCCTGCGGTCTGTCGCGGTAGTCGATTATTATGTTCTCGACCTGCATTTTTTTGTCGACCGCGTGGATCGTCATTTCCGTTTCTATCTCAAATCCCTTTGACAGAACGGGGAAGGTCTTTACAAATCGGTAGCTGAACGCTCTGTAGCCGGTCATGATGTCCTTGATGTCGGTGCCGAACAGCTCGTTTATGGCATACCGCACGAGCGTGTTCCCGAAATTGTGGAACGGCCGCTTGTTTTCCGTAAAATATGTCGAGGAGAGCCTGTCGCCTACGACCATGTCCGCGTTTTTTGAAAGGACGCATCTGACCATATCCGGCGCATATTCCGCCGGATATGTATTGTCGCCGTCGGTCATGATGTAGACCTGCGCGTCTATCTCGCGGAACATACGGCGGATAACATTGCCCTTGCCCTGTATGTATTCGTGACGAACGACCGCGCCCGCTTTACGCGCAATGGCGGCGGTGTCGTCATCGGAATTGTTGTCATATACATATATGACCGCATCGGGCAGCGTCCGCCGAAAATCACGGACCACTGTCGCGATCGTCTTGCTCTCGTTATAGCAGGGGATAAGCACCGCTATTTTATCCATGGTTGTTAGATCCTTTCAAAAGCTTTTATACTACCTCTGCGCCGGAGGGTATGTCGCCCAGCGTCGTGAGCGCGGTCAGCCTGCCGTCGCTTTCCGCCGACAGGATCATTCCGCACGACTCAAGCCCCATCATCTTGCGCGGCTTGAGGTTTGCGATGAATACCACATTTTTGCCTATCAGCTCCGCCGGACTGTAGAACTGCGAAATGCCCGACAGTATCTGCCGCCGCTCGGCGCCGACCTCAAGAACGAACCGCAAAAGCTTCTTCGACTTCTTTACCGGCTCGCATTCAAGCACCTTGCCCACGCGTATATCAAGCTTTTCCCATTCCTCAAACTCGATATTGTCCTTGTACGGCACGATCTCCGGCTCTTCCGGCTCCGCCATTTCCGCGGCAAGCTCGGCAAGCTTTTTTTCCGCGTCTATACGCGCGAACAAGACCTCCGCCTCTCCTACGCGCGTGCCTGCCTTTGTTACGCCAAATACCGTTGCGCTCTCGTATGACAGGTCATCCGCGCCGATAAGCGCGGCTATCTTCGATGATGTTTCGGGCATATATGAGCTTAAAAGCGACGCTATGATCCTTATCGTTTCAATAAGGTTATACAGCACCGTTCCAAGCCGCGCCCGGGCAGAGTCGTCCTTTGCCAGAAGCCATGGCGTTGTTTCGTCTATATATTTATTCGCGCGGTTTATGACCTTGCGGATCTCGTCGAGACTGTCGGCAATACGCAGAACGCTCATCTTTTCCTCTATCGCCGCCATTGCCGATACGGCGGTCGTTTTCAGATCATCGTCATAGTCGCCGCCTGTGCCGCCGTCTGCGATAACGCCGTCAAAATATTTGTTTACCATCGCAACGGTACGCGTAACGAGGTTGCCCAAGGTGTTGGCAAGGTCGCTGTTGTATCGCGCGATAAATGTTTCGTATGTTATCGTTCCGTCCGCGGCGAACGGCATTTCATGGAGCATATAGTAGCGCACCGCGTCAACGCCGAAATGTCTTACCAGATCTTCGGCATATATGACATTGCCGCGCGATTTGCTCATTTTCTCCTCTCCGAACAGCATCCACGGATGACCGAATACCTGCTTCGGCAGCGGCTCACCCAGTGCCATGAGCATAATGGGCCAATATATCGTATGGAACCGCAAAATGTCCTTGCCGATGATATGCACATCCGCCGGCCAGTATTTTTTATACAGCTCGCCCTTTTCGTCTACGGTGTAGCCAAGCGCTGTTATATAGTTTGAGAGCGCGTCGATCCACACATATACCACATGACCCTCATCAAAATCAACAGGTATGCCCCAGCTGAAGCTCGTCCGCGATACGCACAGATCCTGAAGTCCCGGCTTGATGAAGTTGCCCAGCATTTCGTTCTTTCGCGCTTCGGGCTGAATAAAGTTCGGGTTCTGCTCTATATAGTCCTCGAGCTGCTTCTGATATTTGGACATCTTGAAGAAATACGCTTCCTCCTTCGTGTTCTGCACCGGTCTGCCGCAATCGGGACAGCAGCCGTCCTTGAGCTGCGTTTTTGTCCAGAACGACTCGCACGGCGTGCAGTACCAGCCCTCGTATTCACCCTTGTATATGTCGCCCTGCTCATAGAGCTTTTTGAATATGCCCTGCACCGCCTTGACATGGTAATCGTCCGTCGTGCGGATAAATCCGTCATAGCTGACATTGAGCATATCGGCTATCGCGCGGATCTCACCGGCGATCTTGTCAACATGCTGCTGCGGCGATATGCCGGCAGCCTCGGCGATCTCCTGTATTTTCTGCCCATGCTCGTCTGTTCCGGTCAGAAAATACACATCCTTGCCGATAAAACGGTTATACCGCGCCACAGCGTCCGACAACACTATCTCATATGTGTTGCCGATGTGCGGCGTTTTTGATGTGTATGCTATGGCGGTTGTCAGATAAAATTTTTCCTTTTCCATTGTTATCACCGATCCTCTCTGAAGTTTTATATCGTTATTTTGTTATCGTGTCCATGTAGCGGACAAACATCTTTATTTCCTTTATTATGAACGCAAAAAGCTGCTTCAGCGCACGGCACGGCCTGTCAAACAGCCCTACCTCGTACAGGCTCATAAATATTATGAGCAGTATGGGGCCTATGATAAGTCCCGATACACCCCACCACCGATATGCCACATACATGGCTATAAGCGTGACTATCGGGTTAAAGCCCATGTTGTCGCTGACAAGCTTAGGCTCCAACGCGCGGCGCATAAGGACTATCGCAAGATATGTTACCACATATACGACACCTAACCGCACCTGTCCGTCAAGAAAATATACCACCGACAGCGGAAGCAGCGTCAGGCCGCTGCCGAAAAACGGCAGCGCGTCCAAAAGCGCGGTTATCGCCGCGACAACGAGCGCGTACGGCGCGCCGAAAATCGATAATATCATCGAGATGAGCGCGAATATGATAAACATAAGCACTATCTGTGCGCGGACATATCCGCCAAGATATTTACGGCAGCCAATAAGTATCTCGCGCATTCGCGTTACGCGCTTTTCCCCCAGCGCGGCGGCTATCTGTGTGTCTATCTGCTCCTGGCGCGTTACATTAAAGAACAGCGCAAGAATGAATACTATAGTCCATATAATGCCGCCCGGCAGTGATTTTGCAAAGCTCTGCGCGTTATTTAGTATCTGCACCTCCGAGGCGAGCGTCACCGCCTGCGCGGAGATGTTATCTGTAAACCGATCAAGCATGAGCCGCACCGCCTCCGGCAGCGTGCCGTAAAGATCGTTCCAGTGCGACAGCCAGCTCTCCCAATTGCTTCGGAGCGAGCTTAATATCGTCGGCCAGTCATAGCAGAAAATGCGGATCTGATCGAATAGCTTATAGCCCAGTCCGCCTATTATCCCCACAAGCGTCGCAATGGCGAGAATGATGACTATAACAGCCGATGCCGTCCGAGGCAGATGAAACCGCCGCTGCATAGACCGCGTTATCGGGCTTAAAAGCCTTGCACATATAAATCCGACGATGAACGGCGATAATATGCCGGCAAGATATACCAATACGCGCACTATCGCCGGCAGTGCCAATATGCATGCCGCAACGGCAACGGCTATCGTCACCACGACAATTATTACTTTTTTGATGTTTTCTGATATTTTCATTGCTTTCTTTGAAGGAATTTGTCCATGAGCGTGTAGCCCTTTTCGACATATATTCCCGTTGATCTTCCGTTGCTTTCCGTATAATCCAGTCCCGATCCGCCATCGGTGTCGGTCGAATCATATATGATGTACGGCACAGGATCGCTTACATGATCCTTGAGCTTTATCGGCGTCGGGTGATCGGGCATTATCAGCATACGATATTCAATGCCGCGCCGTTCCAGCTCGTTCTTGAGGAATGTCACTACCTTTTTGTCGATTATCTCAACAGCAAGCTTTTTCTTGTCCGCCTTGCCCTGATGCCCCATCTCGTCTGGCGCTTCCATGTGGATATATATGAAATCATATCCGTTAAGCAGCGCGTCGAGCGCCGCCTGCGCCT
>CAJONM010000098.1 GCA_905235885.1 uncultured Clostridia bacterium | reverse complement strand
GGACCCGACGGCGTACTGGTGTACTCCGAGCGGTCCCGTTTGTTCGTAGCAAAAAGGCATTTATTTTTGAAAAAACGAATAAAATGAGTTTTTTCTGCTTCTAAATGGTATATCTCGTTACAAAACCATTTTAATACAGCATTTTATTGCCTTTTTGCGATCTGGACTTTTTTTACAGCCCCTCAGACTTTTAATTTGATGCGTCAACGCTTCTTATGCTTTCCGCTTTGCCGGTATATTTATTGGGTCTTACCACCATATATATGAACAGTACAAGCAATATGATCGCGACAACCGTGCCGATACCGAAGCCGCCGCCGGTAAACAGCGTTCCGAATTGGTATATACAAAGTGATACGACATACGCGAATACACATTGATAGCCGATGGCGAACCATGTCCATTTCGCGCTGTTCATCTCGCGCTTTATCGCACCCATCGCCGCGAAGCACGGCGCACAAAGCAGGTTGAATATGAGGAATGAATATGCCGCGAGCTTTGCCATACCCTCAAAATCAAGCACACCGAACACACCGACAACTTCCTCTTTCGCGACAAGTCCCATAATCGTTGCGATAGCAGCCTTTATGCTGCCGAAGCCGAGCGGAGCAAATATCCACATTACGGCGCTGCCTATCATACCAAGAACGCTTTCCTCCAGCTCAAGCTCGGTGCTAAACCCAAATCCGTCCGGTGTATTGCCAAAGCATGAGCCTGCCCATATGATAACGGATGATAAAAGTATTATTGTGCCTGCTTTCCTGATGAATGACCATCCGCGCTCCCACATACTGCGCAAAACCGCGCCGGCTGTAGGCATATGGTATGCCGGCAGCTCCATTACGAACGGTGCCGGATCACCTGCGAACATCTTTGATTTTTTAAGTATTATACCCGATAGGACGATCGCCGCGATACCGATAAAGTACGCGCTCGGCGCGATCCATGATGCTCCGCCGAACAGAGCGCTTGCTATAAGTGCGATTATCGGGAGTTTTGCGCCGCAAGGGATAAATGTTGTCGTTATTATTGTCATACGGCGGTCGCGCTCGTTTTCTATCGTTCTGGACGCCATTATTCCCGGAACGCCGCATCCCGTACCTATAAGTATCGGGATGAATGATTTACCCGAAAGTCCGAAGCGTCTGAATATTCTGTCCATGATGAACGCAACTCTCGCCATATATCCGCACGACTCCAGGAATGCGAGGAATATGAACAGCACGAGCATCTGCGGAACAAATCCGAGTACCGCTCCGACACCGGCTACGATACCGTCAAGAATTAGGCTGTTGAGCCATTCGGCTGTGCCTATCCTTTCAAGGAACGCGGAGACTACCGCAGGAACCCCGGGTACCCATACGCCGTAATCGGCTGTATCGGGTGCGCCATTGAGCGCTTCGTCAACTTTTTCCGATATATCATAGCCCTCCTGAGCGAGAGAATCGGCATATGTTTCATATGCTTCCTCAAATCCTCCGAAGTCCTTATCCTCTATCGCGCCCAATATCTCGTCCGCGCCGACAACGCCCTTATCCGCCGCCTTTGTGACAGTATCAACAACATCGTCCGTCCATATGTTTTCGACAGCATACTCCGTAGCGGCTTCTTCATATTGCGCCGCGCCAATGCCAAACAAATGGTAGCCGTCCCCGAACAGACCGTCGTTTGCCCAATCTGTAGCATATGTACCGATCGTGGTTACGGAGATGTAGTAAACTATGTACATAATGATCGCGAATATCGGCAGGGCAAGAAATCTGTTCGTAACTACTCTGTCGATCTTATCGGATGTGCTGAGCATGCCTTTGCTTGCACGCTTGCAGCACTTATCGACTACCGAGGATATGTATTTATACCGCTCGTCGGTGATGATGCTTCCCGAGTCATCGTCAAGCTCCTTTTCTGCGGACTTTATGTCCTTTTCTATATGTTCGAGCGTTTTTTTGTCTATTTTAAGCTGCTCTATGACTTTCTCATCACGCTCAAACAGCTTTATGGCGTACCAGCGCTGCTGCTCGTCGGGCATATCGTGCAGGAACGCTTCCTCTATATGCGCAAGCGCATGCTCGACAGCTCCGGAAAAGCTGTGCTGCGGTACGGGTGCCTTGTTTGCCGCCGCTTCCATAGCTGCGTCTGCCGCCGCCATGATACCCTCGCCCTTTAAAGCGGATATTTCCACGACCTTACAGCCCATGAGCTTACTCAGAGTCTTGATATCTATTTTATCTCCGTTATTTCTTACTACATCCATCATATTGATCGCAACGACCACCGGAATACCCAGCTCTACGAGCTGCGTCGTAAGATACAGATTTCGCTCAATATTCGTTCCGTCAACGAGGTTGAGTATCGCATCCGGCCTTTCGGATATAAGATAATTACGGGCAACGACCTCCTCCAATGTATAAGGCGAAAGAGAGTATATGCCCGGAAGGTCTGTTATGACAACATCCTTCTTTCCTTTAAGCTTTCCTTCCTTTTTTTCGACTGTAACGCCAGGCCAGTTACCTACATATTGATTGGAGCCGGTAAGAGCGTTGAATAAAGTCGTTTTGCCGCAGTTGGGGTTTCCTGCAAGCGCAATTTTTATTGACATTAGTTTAACCTCCTGTTCGTTAGTTTCAGCTAACTTTCCTTTATAAATAATTTATTCCGTTTCGATCATTTGCGCGTCTGCTTTTCTTATGGAAAGCTCATAGCCTCTTACGGTGACCTCTATAGGATCTCCGAGCGGTGCGACCTTGCGTATGTAGATCTCAACTCCCTTTGTTATTCCCATATCCATTATACGCCGCTTTATCGCTCCGCCGCCCGACAGCTTTACGACCTTTACCGTCTGACCGATTTTTGCATCTCTTAAAGTCATACGATCATCCTCCTTTCTATATGTATATTCTGCTTGCCATTGATTTATCTATAGCAACTCTTGATTCCTTGATCTTAACTATTATGTTGCCACCTATTTCAGATACTACCGTTACATTGCTGCCTTCCGTAAATCCAAGATTTTCAAGAAAATGCTTTGTATTTTCGTTACCTGTAATTCTTTTTATAAGTCCCGTTTCACCCGTATTTACCATGGATAAGGGAATCATACCACCACTCCTTAAATTATAACATACATACCTTAATTAGTTTATGCTAACCAACCTTGTTACATACTAACACATTTCATCACATTTGTCAATACCTTTTTTAAAAAAAGTCGAAAAAAGCCGAACAGAAATGAAAGTTTCGTTCGGCTTTTGTTAGATTAGATTGAAAGTATCTTTTCTATACTTGCAAGCTTGACGCATATGATGAATACCTCACATGCCTTGCGCAGCTCGTCGATAGGCGGAAATGACGGCGCTATCCGTATATTGCTGTCCTTGGGGTCGTTGCCGTACGGATATGTCGCGCCGGCGTCGGTCATCACAATGCCGGCATCCTTGCACATCGACACTATTTTCTTCGCGCAGCCCTCCATAGAATCAAAGCTGATGAAATAGCCGCCCAAAGGCTTCGTCCAACTCGCTATCCCCAGACCGCCCAGTTCTTTTTCAAGCATTTCCAAAACAGCCTCGAATTTCGGGCGCATAATGTCGGCATGCTTCATCATATGCTCTTTAAGCGCCTTTTGTGTCGGGAGAAACATAACATGGCGCAGCTGATTAAGCTTGTCATGACTTATCGTTTGCACGCTCATCATCGCGACTGTTTCATCTATGTTTCTCTTTGAGGCAGCCATCGCGGATACTCCGGAGCCGGGGAATGTTATTTTCGATGTTGAACAGAATTCATATACCATATCGGGATTTCCTGCTTTTTCGCATTCGGATACGATATTTAATATCTCCGGCTGACGATCTCTGTAGAGATGATGTATACAATACGCATTATCCCAATATATCCTGAAATCCTCCGCCGCCGGCTTTAAAGCGGCAAACCGCCGCACAACCTCATCACTGTATACTATACCGTTCGGATTGGAGTATTTCGGCACACACCATATCCCCTTTATCAAAGGATCGCACGACACAAGCCTTTCAACCATATCCATATCCGGTCCGTTATCGTCCATGGGGACACTTATCATTTCTATCCCGAAAAATTCGCATATGGTAAAATGCCTGTCGTAGCCCGGTACGGGACAGAGGAACTTTACCTTCTCAAGTCTGCTCCACGGCTCGCTGCCGCATATTCCCTTTATGTACGCGCGTGATATGGTGTCATACATCAGCGCAAGCGACGCGCTGCCGTAGATCAATATGTTTTCGAGGCTTACATCAAGCATATCGGCAAAAAATCTTTTAGCCTCTGCCGTACCCGATAAAACGCCGTAATTTCGCATATCCATACCGTCCTCACCCTTAAACGGTGTGTCCGGCTTTATAATCTCGAGCATCGGCATTGACAGATCGAGCTGGCTCGTTTCGGGCTTGCCCCTTGCCATGCTGAGGTCAAGTCCTTGGCTCTTTTTCTCCTCATACTCGGATAAAAGCTCCGATCGCAGTCTTTTCAATTCATCCTTTGTCATCATTTTATATGACATTCCGTTTCCTCCTTAGACGAACCTGTATATAGTTGTCTGTGTGTATTTTTCACTCTGTCTCAGTATCGGATCGGGATAATGGCTGTGCGCCATCGCGTTCGGGAACGCCTGCGCTTCGAGGCAGAACGCCGAATGTGTGCCGTACTCCTCCCCATCCTTATATACGCCGCTGCCGAGCATATTTGATGTATATAGCTGCATTGCCGGGCAATCAGTATATACCTGCATCGTTATATCCGAGCTGTCACCGGTTGCGACAGCCGCAAGGCGAAGTCCGCGACCTTGTATGGCATAATTATGGTCATAGCCGCCGAATTTCTGTATCTGCTCAAAATCCGCGTTTATATCCTGTCCGATAGGCTTCGGAACTCTGTAATCAAACGGGGTTCCGAATACCGACAACACCTCACCCGTAGGCATACCCTCGTCATCATTCGGCGTATAGAAGCCTGAGTTTATCTGAAGAACATGACCGTATATCTTGCCGCTGTCATGTCCGTTGAGGTTAAAATAGCTGTGATTTGTGAGATTGCACAATGTATCCTTATCCGAGCTTGCGCTGTATTCTATTTTAAGCGCGTTATCATCTGTTACCGTATACTTTACCGTAACATCAAGCTCTCCGGGGAAGCCTTCCTCTCCGTCTTTTGAAACATAGCTCAGCTCAATAGCGTTCTCCTGCGGCAGCTCAAGGACATTCCATACCTTTTTATCAAAACCTTCCCTGCCGCCATGCAGACTGTTTCCGTTTTCATTTATCCCTACATTGAAGCATTCATTGCCCAAAGTGAAGCTGCCCTTTGCTATCCTGTTTGCATGCCTGCCGATTATCGCGCCCAGATATCCGTCATTTTTCAGGTATTGCTCAAGTGACGATCTGCCTAAAACAACATCTCTCGTGCATCCGTTTTTATCCGCCACAAGCAGCCTTGTAACTATGCCGCCATAGCTTATTATCTCAGCCGACAGTCCTTTGCCATTATCTATTTTATACGAATATATAACATCGCCCGAAGGCATTATTCCGAATTTTTTCTTCTCTATGGACATAAAAAGCACCCCCAAAATTTACTTGCTTTATAATACCACATCGTGACATTCATGTCAACCGTTTCACAAAATATTTATCCGAATATTATTGATCCGAATATAATATCGCTCTTGCAATATCCACTGCCTTTGAGCCGGTGTCCATGCTTCGTTTTTGTATAAATCTGTGCGCCTGCTCCTCGCCCATATTATATCTCTCGATAAGCAACAGCTTGGCGCGGTCTATCAGCGCATTCTCCTCCTGGGATCGCGACGCACCGCCTCTTGATGACGGTATATATCCGAGAAGCGCATTTACGGCGTGTATGAGCCTGCTCCTGTTTATCGGGAGCGGCAGCGGCATTATTTCGTCATATAAAACATCCTCCGTATGCTCCGCCCTCATGACCGATAATATCCTGCATCCGCTATGAAGGTTTTCGCATATATCATTGACGGTCATATCCGAAAGCTTAAAGCCCATAATTATAAGCGCACGATCGTATTCGTTTGCCGTTCTCAGGAGCTCGGCGCCGGAGTGACATACGATATTTACGATTTTGTAGCTTGTTCCCATGAGGGCTTCCCTGATCTTTTCAGCCGTACTGTCCGATGAAAAGCCAAGAATAATATATTCCAACGCCTGACACCTCCCTTGT
>CAJONM010000097.1 GCA_905235885.1 uncultured Clostridia bacterium | reverse complement strand
TTCTTGACGGCACATTTGCCTTTATAAGTCCCGTTATGACATCTACAGACGGGCGCTGCGTCGCGATTATCAGGTGTATTCCCGCCGCTCTGGCAAGTTGAGCAAGACGGCATATGTAATCCTCGACCTCTTTTGCGGCAACCATCATCAGATCTGCAAGCTCGTCTATGATGATAACTATCTGCGGTATCTTTTCGCCGCCCGTTTTCGCCATAAGCTCGTTATATTTTTCTATTTTTCTTACGCCCGAATTTTTGAACATATCATAGCGGCGCATCATCTCCTGTACCGCCCAGTTGAGCGCTCCTGCCGCTTTTTTCGCTTCTGTGACTACGGGTATGAGAAGATGCGGTATGCCGTTATATATTCCAAGCTCGACCTGCTTCGGATCTATCATGATGAGCTTGACCTCATTGGGATCTGCCTTATATAAAAGCGATGTTATGATCGTGTTTATGCACACCGATTTACCCGATCCTGTCGCGCCTGCGATAAGAGCGTGCGGCCATTTTGCAATATCTCCGACTACGACATTGCCGCCTATATCCTTTCCGAGACATACCGTAAGCTTTGATCTTGAACCGGTAAATTCGGGCGATTCGAGCATCTCGCGTATGGTTACGGGCGTTACCTTTATGTTCGGTATTTCAACACCTACCGTCGCCGCCTTGCCCGGAACGGGCGCTATAAGAACGGTCGCAACGGCAAGATTGAGCGCGATGTCATCCGAAAGCCCGACTATCTTCGACAGCTTCGTTCCGCTTGACGGCTGTATCTCAAAACGCGTGACCGTCGGACCCTGCGTTACATGGATAAGCTTTGCCTTTACACCGAAATTATCAAGCACCGCTATGAGCTGCTCCGCCTTCATTCGCAGCTCCTGACGCTTGTCATTTGATATTTTTTTCGGCGTGTCGAGCAGATTGAGCGTCGGAAATTCGTACTGAACTATCTCGTTTGCCGCCGCGCTGTCAAGCTCCGATTTATATTCCGCCTTTTCCGCCTCTGTGAGATTTTTCTCGCGCTGCACATCCTCTTCTTGCGGAGTTTCCTCTTCCGCAGACAGCTCCTCGTCCTCGTCAAACCTGAGCTCCATCAACTCCTCGGAAGTCAACGGATCGTCGAATATCGTCGGCACCGTTTCGGTGCGGTCATCAATATCGCTTGAGAAATCATTGGCGATGCTTATCGTTTTCGGCGCAGCGGATTTGCTTCGCTTTGCCAATCTGTCAGATAAGCTTTCGGGAAGCTCTTCATCTTCGGGCTTTACATATTCAAGTCCGCTCTTTGCATTCGGCTTTTCCATCCGTTCGCGATACAGCTTGTCCTCATATTCGATGCGCTCCCTCAGATACTCCTGATGTTTTTCGCGCTTGTCCTGAACCTTATCGCCTATATCGACGGATATTCCGCGCATACGCTTTATACATATGATTATATACGGCAGCGCGTTAAAGCTTGCTATAAGACACGCAAGGACTATAAACAATATGATAAACACTATAAGAGAGCCTATCGTTCCTATGAATTTTTCCGAATATTCGGCTATAAACACGCCGCAAAGTCCGCCGCCGCTGCCGGTGCTGCCGCATATTTCAAACGCGTGCGTATAATCATAATCGGCAAACAGTCCGATTATCGCACTAAGATCTATCATTGCAAACATTGACAGCAAAAACCGTTCCCATAGCCGTTTTACGGATTTGACATACGCAAGATACACGAGCGTGCCGGCAAAAATAATCGGCAGCGTATACGCCATTATGCCAAACAGTCCGCAGAATAGGTACACCACCGCGTCGGAGAGAACAGATTTCGTGTCTATGTACATAAACAGGATCGTCGCCGCAAACAAAACGAACCAAACGATGCCATGTATAAAAACAGAACTTGTAAGGATCCCTTTATCGTTCGTTTTTTTCGATGCGGTCTTCTTTTTCGTTGTATTCTTTTTTGCTGTTGAGTTTTTCTTTTTAGTAGCCATATGTATTCCTCAATATTATTAGATATGGCAATTATACCACAAATTATTCAAAATGTACAGCTTTTTTGAAAAAATCTTTATTTTTCGCCATGTCTTTGTACCCATTTCGAGGGTACTTGCATTTACGGGATAAAAAATAAATATCATAATATACACACTGGTTATGAGGGTGATATTTATGATATTGAATTTCAGAAAAATATTGTTTTTCCTCCTTATAACGGTTTCGGTCATGACGGCAATATTTCTGCTGTGCCGCACGATATTGCCCGTCTTTTCCGAAGCCGGAAAATTCACCGTAATACTCGATGCCGGACACGGCGCGCCCGACGGCGGAGCGGTTGGCGCGGCAGGAACGGAGGAAAAGGATATTAATCTTGATATAGTTTTGAAAATGCGTGAGATATTGGAAAACCGCGGCGCGCGTGTTATCCTTACGCGCAGCGGCGACAGCGGCATATATGACAGTTGGGCAAAGACCATCCATGAAATGAAGATCTCAGATATGCGCAACCGACTTGAAGTGATCAACGGCATCGACGCGGATCTTTTTATTTCGATACATATGAACGCCTTTTCCGACAGCTCATCAAACGGACTTCATGTATTTTTCGCGCGAAATCATCCCGAATGCGAGCAGCTTGCGGCGGATATACAAGAACGGATATCGGAGATCACAGGCGCGGCGACGCATACCGTCAAAACCGCATCCGACTCTCTCTATCTTATGAAGGATCCGGTGCCGCCGGCTATCCTTGTCGAGTGCGGATTTATAACAAATCCGCAGGAAGAAGCTCTGCTCAATACGGACGAATACCGCGCTAAGATCGCATTTGCCATAGCCGATGCTATAATGCGGTAAATATAGGAAAAGATCATTTCATTCCGCCCGTGACCGATAAGAGCGACAGCACAAGAGATATGCCCATACCGATAAGCACCGTATACGGCTGTATGGCGGCAGGAATAATATCTGTTAAATACGACCCTGCCGCACCGACAATGCCGCCCAGGACGACTGCGGCAAGCCACAGGGGCTTTTTTATATCAAATCTTCCGTATGCAAATATCGCGACCGTCAGGGGGAATATGACGCCGGGGGTATATATCGAATACGCGCCCGTAAGAAGCGCCATTATGTCGCCGCGTCCGCCGATGGCAAGCAGCGCGGCGATCACGCCGATCACAGCCGCCGTCACGCGCGTTGCGGCTACGCTGTCCTTTTTTAAAATGTCCTTGACAAATATCGATGACGCGTTGACCAGGCATGTGTCGGCAGATGACAGCACCGCCGACAGAAGTCCGAGAGCCAGAAGGATACCTATATACGGCGGAAGTATATTTATAACATACATGAGCGCCTTGCTGTCGCCGAGCTGATCTGCCGTTACATTATATCTTACCCACATCCCGATAAATGTAATTATGATCGAAAAGCCAAACAGCGCCAGTCCTGCGGCAAGAGCGGATCTCTTAGCCGCTTTTTCATTGCCCGACAGGAAATTTCTTGATATTATGTCCGGTCCTAAAAAATACACACCTCCGATGACAAAAAACTGCGTGAACAAATTGATAGGTCTGTAATTGTCGTTGCACAGCTCTATATTTCCCATCACCTGCGCCGTATTTCCACCCTTTACAAAATACAAATATATAAAACCTGCCGTCAATGCGGCGATTATCATTATGAGCTGGATCTTGTCCGTCTTTACAACAGAGATCTGTCCGCCTACGACAGTATATATTATAGCTATCGCGGCTACAATCATAAACAAGCGGTCATCACCGCCGCCTGTGGCAAATGTAATAATACTGTTGATTGCGGCAAACTGTCCGGCTATGACGCCGATCCATGAAATAACGATTACGAGTGCCAATAACCATCCTGCCGCCCGTCCGACAGTAATTTCCGCAAGCTGGGGCAGCGTGTCCGCCCCCGTTTCTCTCACTCTCTCCGACAAAAAGACCGATTGAAGAACAAGCCCCACCGCTCCGAACGCAAGCCACCATATGCCGGGAAATCCGATGGAGTATATGGTATCTGCTATGCCTATCGTCGTTGACGCGCCCAATGCAGTCGCAAGCAGCGTCATGGTGACCGTTACACTGCCTTGTCTTTTTCCGGCTACGGCATAATCTCCTATTCCCTTTACCGATTTTATATCCCTTATTCCTATTGCGAGAAATATGAGCATATATATTCCCAAAACAACTATAAAAATGTTATTCATCTTTTGTAAACCTCTCACTGAAAAGTAATTAATAGAATTATACCACAAAATACGGCTATTGTCAACCAATATTTTAAATATCGGTTGACAATAGCCGTCATGCTTCCATTGAGTCTCGTATTTTCATCAATGCCTTTTTTTCGATGCGTGAGATCTGCACCTGCGATACGCCGATGACCTTGGCGATCTCGCTTTGCGTTTTGCCGCGAAAATATCGCATAACGATTATCTCGTGCTCACGCGCGTCGAGCGAAAGCAGCGCCTGTTTTAAAAAAATGCGGTCTACTATTTGCTCCTCTGTGTCCTCGGCAGTGACGCGATCGATCAGCGATATGCCCGTATCGCCGTTTTTGCCGCTCATGACCGCCTGCAGCGACTCCGGCTCAAGTGACGCTTCAAACGCCTGCGTTATGTCCGACTCGTCTATCCCCAACTCGCGCGACAGCTCACCCAGCGTCGGGTTCCTGCCGAGACTTCGGCTGAGCCGCTCTTGTGCCTGTCTCGCCTTGGATGCGACCTCTTTTATTGAACGGCTTACCTTTATCGCTCCGTCATCACGCAAAAAACGCTTTATTTCGCCTATTATCATCGGTACTGCGTAGGTCGAGAACTGTACGCCGTATGATATGTCGAATTTTTTTACAGCCTTTATAAGTCCGATCGCGCCAATCTGCATAAGATCCTCTCGCTCACAGTGCCTGTCGGAAAATCTTCCGACTATGCTGTATACCAATCCCATATTGTTTTCCACAAGCCTGTCCGCCGCTTCATCGTCCCCCATCCTGACTCTTTTGAGCAATTCGGCGTTATCTGTCATCTCTGACGATCCTCTTTTGCAGCCTAACGGTCGTGCCGACCCCCACCTTGCTCTCGACCTCTAATTTATCCGTAAATGCCTCCATGATCGCGAAGCCCATTCCCGAACGCTCATTTTCCGGCTTCCCCGTATACAACGGCTCACGGGCTTTTTCAATATCGTCTATACCGCAGCCGTTATCCTTTATTTCGTATGTAACGACATCATCCTTGATCTCCGCTTCTATTTCGATGTTGCCCTCCCTGCCGTCATAGCCATGTATTATGGCGTTTGTGACCGCCTCCGATACAGCCGTTTTTATCTCCGACATCTCCTCGACCGTCGGATCAAGCTCTATTATAAACGCCGCGCATACCGTTCTTGCCAGCCGCTCGTTCTCGGACTGCGACGGGAATACGATCTTCATTTTATTGTTCATTGTTCTATACGCGCTCCTTTCCTTTCCTTCATAAGCGTTATCCCGTGCTGCAATGTGTCGCTCAATATGACCATATTTTTTATGCCTGCCATTTCTATAAGCCGCCGGACATGGCTTGACGCATCGTATATTATCACACATCCGCCTAATGCCGTTACGGTCTTATATCTGCCTATGATCATCCCTATGCCTGCCGAGTCCATAAAGGTCACTCTGCCGAAATCAAATGCGATATTTATCGCGCCGCTGTATTTTAATTCACGCTCGACCCGTCTTCGGAGCTCGTCCGCCATATGATGATCTATTTCTCCGCTTATGCGAACAAGAATCAACCTATTCTTCGGGATCGCTGTTATTTCCATTTCCCTGTTCCTCCCGTCATTAATGATATTGTCAACATAATATATTTCCGTATCGTCTTTGTCAAATCCTTTGATGAAATATGGGAAGTTTTGTCAAAAAAAGAACAAAGCGCCTTCGGCGCACGCCTGCGGCGGGCAGAGAAGATAAAGCGCTTTGTTATGTCCATGTGCGTTTCCGACCATAG
>CAJONM010000096.1 GCA_905235885.1 uncultured Clostridia bacterium | reverse complement strand
CATGACAACGCTCATGGATTTCAGATACAAGCGCAAGTATGTTGCAGGCACAGGCATGGACGGTGCCGGTAAACGATGCAAAGGCAAGAGTGGAGAGGATATTATAATAGATGTGCCTCAAGGTACGCTTGTGCGCGATGCGGAGTCAAATCTGATAATTGCGGATATGTCCGAGCCGGGCAAACTTGAAATAATAGCAAGAGGCGGCAACGGCGGTTGGGGAAATTCGCATTTCGCAACAGCCGTAAGGCAGGCACCTAATTTTGCGAAAAACGGTCAGCCGGGCGAGGAGCGCGAGATAACGCTTGAGCTAAAGCTGCTGGCCGATGTCGGACTTGTCGGATTTCCGAATGTGGGTAAGTCAACGTTGCTTTCCATGACGACAAAGGCTCAGCCGAAAATCGCAAATTATCACTTCACCACACTCGAACCCAATTTAGGTGTTGTAGATTTAGGTGATCGCAGAAGCTTTGTAATGGCTGATATTCCTGGCATAATCGAAGGCGCGAGCGAGGGAGTAGGTCTGGGACATGAATTTTTGCGTCATATAGAGAGGACAAGACTCCTGCTGCATATAGTTGATGTATCGGGAATAGAGGGGAGAGATCCGATAGAGGATTTTGATATTATAAACAAAGAGCTTGCCGAATACGATATGGAGCTTGAAGAACGCCAGCAGATAGTAGTTGCAAACAAGACCGACATAATACAAAACAGGGAAGAGTATGAGTCATTCTTATCCGAAATGAAAAAGCGCGGTATCGAGGTATGCGAAATATCCGCCGCAACGGGACAGGGGGTAAACGAGCTTATGCTAAAGGCGTACGAGGAGCTGAAAAAGCTGCCGCCGATCACAGTATTTGAACCGCAGATCGACTTGGAAGCGGAGCGCTTTACCGATAAGAGCGGCAAGGGCTATGAGATAGAGAAAATCGACGATAAATTTGTGATAACCGGTTCGTGGATCGACTCTGTCGGAGGAAGTGTTACATTTGACGATAATGAAAGTCTTGCGTATTTCCAGCGCGCATTGATAAATCGCGGCGTTATAGAAGAGCTTATCAATATGGGTATCGAGGAGGGACAAATAGTCCAAATCGGTGATATTGAATTTGAATTTGTATATTAAACAATGAACAAGGGGGTGTAAAAAACTGAGTTTTTTACACCCCCTTGTTTTATTGTCTGATAATGGTCTCGATCATTTTTACAGCACGATAGTTTTCCTTGACATCATGCACTCTGACAAACATTGCCCCTTTCATGCAGGCGAGAACGGATAATGCTATCGTGCCTTCGAGGCGCTGATCTACGGGCAGATCAAGCGCGTTACCTATCATGGATTTACGGGACGCACCGTACAATATTGGGCAGCCAAGCTCATGTAATTTATCGAGGTTGTTAGTTATTATGAGATTTTCCTTGTAGGTTTTTGCAAATCCTATACCGGGATCTGTTATTATCTTTTCGAGTGCTATGCCGTGCTTCGTTGCGATATTTATGCTTGATCGTAGATCCGATAAAACATCATCTAAAAAATCGTTATAAACGCTTTTTTTTCTGTTATGAACGAGACATATCGCAGCGTCTGAGCGCTTTGCTTCATCGGCGATCTTCTTATCATATTTCAGTCCCCATATATCATTTATCATATCAGCGCCGCTGTGCAGTGCCGCGTGTGCAACTGCCGATTTATATGTGTCGATCGAGACGGGTACATCAAATGCTTTTTTGATTGCCTCTATTATCGGAGCCGTGCGGCGGATCTCCTCATCATCAGATATCGGCGTGTAATTCGGGCGTGTCGATTCGCCGCCTATATCTATAATTGCCGCCCCGTCATTTATCATTCTCTCCGCGCAATGCAACGCGCCGTCAACGGTATTCCAGCGTCCGCCGTCGGAAAATGAATCAGGCGTGACATTGAGGATGCCCATAATATGGGTTTTATTTATATCAAAGCTTTTGTTTCCTATTTTCATATCTATTCCTTTATGTATCATATATCAATTGTGAGATTTCTCTTTTCCTCTTCCCAATAGCATTCATCTGCAGCCGTGCAGTCGAAACACATACGCGACCGCTTATCCGCCTCGTATAACACCTTAGAAAATTCATTCGCGCCGCCGTCGCGCCTGTGACAGCGTATCGCATTACATACGGATGATGTCTCATCTGAGGAAAAACCGCAATCGGGCATTATCCTTGCCGCAAGCTCCGCGCCGGATATATTATGCGGCTTGCCGCAGTATCTGGCGGCGTCGTGCAGAAGTGCCGCGGCATAGAACAGCTCTGTGTCTATATCAAGATGCCGCTCCGCTATTATTATTCGTCCTATCCTTGCAACATCCATTGCATGGGCGAGATCGTGCAGACAGAATTTTCTGTCCTTTTCCGCCTTGCGGATTATTTCCATATGTTCTTTATACAGCGGATGGGCATATATTTTATCGCATCTTTTCATAATGAGCCTATCCTTTCTATCGTTTTTTTTGCATCGTTAAGTATCGAAAGCGAACCAAAAATTATGATATTATCGTAATTTTTTTTCGATGCGGCGTAAATTGCCTCATCTGTATTTTTATGATCGTATACGATGTTCGTGTATTTCTCAAATGCGTCGGCAAGGACTTTGCTTTCAAGTCCGCGGCTCGTTGGCGGTGTTACACAGTACACGGCGTCGGCATAAGGCGCGGTGATCCGGGCTATTTTCATATAATCCTTATCTCTGAAGCAGCCGCATATAAATGCGTTGCTGCCTGTCGCATATATTTTAAGCGAGTCGACAAGCGCTGCAGCAGCGGCTTCATTATGAGCGCCATCCAATATATATCTGCCGATGCGTTCAAACCGATACTCCCACTTTGCCGCTGCCAAGCCGCTTTTTATATCATGCTCGTTGATGCCGAGAAGTTGTGCCGTTTTTATGGCAAGTGCCGCGTTCTGCGGCTGGAAAACGCCCAAAAGCGGTATTTCGTATTTATTCCCTTCAAAGATGAATTTTGTTGAATTGGAGCCGTATGATATATTCGATATATCGCTTGCCACATACAACGGAGAACCGTTTTTTTTCGATGCCTTTGTTATCGGAGCCATACAATCCGGCAGCTGCTGTGATGTTACGACAGACGCGCCGCGCTTTATTATCCCGGCTTTGTGTGTTGCGATCGCATCTAAAGTTTCACCAAGAAAAAGTCGATGATCATATGAAATCGGAGTAATAATACACACCAAAGGCGAGGGGATAATATTTGTACAGTCATCCATACCGCCCATGCCGCATTCTGTTATGACATAATCGGGCATGTTTTTTGCAAACATCAAAAATGCCGCTGCGGTTTCCGCCTCAAATGAAGTGGGGAATATCCCGTCCCTGTGAAGCATGGGCATTACCGATGATATTTCCATGACGCATTCGGTATAAAGCTCGCGCGTAACAGGTTTGCCGTTTATTGTAAACATTTGGAGATAATCGCCCACCGACGGCGAGGAAAATCGCGCCACACTGCTGTCCGACGCCAAAATGATGCTTTCCGTAAATGCGCCCGCGGAGCCTTTGCCGTTTGTTCCGGCGATATGTATATATTTCAGTTTTTTTTGCGGATCACCGAGAAGACGGCACAGAGCCTTTATCGAATTAAGCCCCGGTACGATCCGGTTGGGATTAAGATTTTTAATATATTCTCTTGCGTTATTATATGTCATATCAAAATTCCTCTTGACAAATCAAGTGCGTTGTGATATACTATGCGATGTTTGGAGAGGTGGCCGAGTGGTCGAAGGCGCAGCATTGGAAATGCTGTAACGGGGTAACTCGTTCGTGGGTTCGAATCCCATCCTCTCCTCCATGTGGGAGCAAAGTTCGCTTTGCTCCGTTTTTTACTTTATGCGGTGTGCGACGAAGGCGTTTTATTCTTTGCGTGAATAAATGCAGCCGCAATAATCCTGACGATACAAGCCGTAGATTACCGAAAGCTCGCACGAGCGCTTGTAGCCGCCTCTTTTTTTAAAATCGGAAAACAGATAATTTACATCGTATCTTGCCGCGACATCCGCTCCGATCTCGTTAAGAGCCTGAGCGTCTTTGTGAGGACTTATCGAAAGCGTAGTCGTAAAATAATCAAATCCGCCGTTATGCGCCGCCTGCGCCGTTTCTTCAAGCCGCAATCGGTAGCATTTAAGACAGCGTTCGCCGCCTTCGGGGAGATCCTCAAGTCCGGCTGATATTTCAAAGAAACGCTGCGGCTCATAATCACCGTACATAAGCTTTATATCGTTCTTTTTCGGCATCTCGCCGATCAGCCGCTTTATCTCAACGGCTCTTTTTTCATATTCGTCCTGTTCGGTTATGTTTGGGTTATAGAAAAATACAGTTATATCAAAATATTCATTCAGATACTCCAATACATATGATGAGCATGGCGCGCAGCAGGCGTGCACAAGGAGAGACGGCTTGCGATCCGCGCTTTTTATTTCATTGATCGTTTTATCCAAGATCAATTGGTAGTTCTGTTTCATAATAATCTCCGCTACGGTCAGATTTGAGATGATACACTCCCATATCTTGAGTATAACACAAAAATCTATGAAAATCAAGATTGTGATGTGATACTGCATAATTGAATAAAAATAAATTTAACATTTTTATCAAAAATATTCAATAAGTGCTTGACAAAATGATGTTTGTTGTAGTATAATGTACAGTGTTGTACGAGCTGTATAAAGATACAGCGTTATTATTTCCATCGAGTCCGTTTTATTAATTGACTTGTCGGGAGGAGGGAATATAGAGTGTCTGAAATCAGGATTAAAGAGAATGAATCCCTCGACAGTGCCTTGAGAAGATTTAAACGCCAGTGTGCAAAGTCGGGAGTTATGGCTGAAGTAAGAAAGCGTGAGCATTACGAGAAGCCGAGCGTAAAGCGCAAGAAGAAGTCAGAAGCAGCAAGAAAGAGAAAATACTAATTTTGCTATTGGCTATTGAGGATAAGTTTGAAATATTTCGATAACGGACTCTTAGAATAATATCCCGAGATAGTGATAAACACGCGGAAAGGGAGAGCGTCTCTCTTTCCGCATTTAATGCTGGTATAGCTCAGTCGGTAGAGCAGCTCATTCGTAATGAGCAGGTCGCGGGTTCGAGTCCCATTACCAGCTCCATACTTGTACCGAAAAATTGATACACGCGAAATGGCTTGATTTCAAGCCATTTTTGCGTTGTCGGCACTTTTTTGTTCGTGAATTT
>CAJONM010000095.1 GCA_905235885.1 uncultured Clostridia bacterium | reverse complement strand
TGATAATGAGCGTCCGCCACATTTTATCTCACCGCCTTTTCTTCCGAGTATGTCGACATTATATTTTGTAACCGTATCGTTTCTTTCTATGTTTTTTGCAGTTGCTTTTGCATCGTTTTTGTTTATGATCCAAAACTGCCTTTGATTGATGCTTTTAACGGATTGATAATACCCCTCTATTTTGATTTTGCCTTTGCCGTTCTTTATCTCTATATAATCATTTTTGAACAGATACATTATATGCTCTTTGTAGCCTTCGGGGTATTCGCAGTTCAGATAAAGCTTCCCGGTCTTTTTGACGATATTGCTTTGTCTTATGCCTCTCACGCGCGTATAGCCTTCCTCGTCTTTATAGACCTCTGCACAATAATACTTATTGTCGGCTATAACGGTCTTATTGAGATTTCCGGCAAAGTCAACACCGATCTCTTTTATATGATAGGAGCCGTCATTTTTTGATTTCGGCAAAGGCATATCGGCGGATGCTTGATCACGCAAAGACCTTCGAGGCTTTCTCGATACGAGCGGCAGCTGCAGGGCTTGTGCATAGCTCTTTTCATATACCTGCTCGCAAAGGCTTCTGAAGGTTTTTTCGTCGCAGTCATATGTACGCACCAATATCTGATCCTTTATATTTTCTATCTTACACGGTATCTTGTCGGTACGCAAAAGATACTGCATCGCCTCACCTTCCTTCATATGGAAGTATGTTTTAAGCTTGTCCACGCTCTTTTGCAAATACTCGTCAAAATACGGCAGCTTCCCCTTATTGCTGTAATAATTATTGATAAAGCGATAATATTTCTCCTCGGGTTTGCCGTTGTCCGCCCAGATATTATAAAGCTTGTTGTTATCGAGCGCGATCTGGATATATTTGTTGTTAAGGCACGCAAGAATTGCCGCGTCTACTCCGTGATGAAGATTGTTTGATCTGTCCTTTTCAAGCATATTCGCTTCGATAAGACTTCTTGTATATTCTTCATTAAGCCCGTATTCCTTTTTCGCTTCGCTTACGCATTCTTCGATAACTCTGCCTTTTTCGATCTTCCACTGCTCCTTTTTATCGTCCTCGCAATCGGCTATATTTCTGTCTATCCTGTCAAGACGCGTTATCGTTTCTTCAATGTGTCTGTAGCAATCAAGCTCGCTTTTGGCTTTTACAAGCCACCAGCGGCGGAACCTCGCCGTTATTCCGCCCTTGATCGCCGTTACTCTGCCGCCGTTCTTTATTTTTATCCCCGACAGCATGGAAACCACATATTTTGCGATATATCTTGTGTCATTTATATTTCTCGACTTCCAGCGGTCAAACAATTCATCCTGATACACATCGGGCGTTCTCAGATAGTCCAGCTTTATTTTACCTACCGTTTTCGACATTGCCGATACCCTTGCCATATAGCCTGCCACTCTGTCCTCAAAACCGTATTCTTTATAATACTGCAAAGGCGTCCTTTGACCTTTTTTCTGATTTTCCTCGCGCAGTACCAGACACTTATTGTTCAAGGTATTGTCAAGTATAAGAGAAAACGGAATTATATGGTCTACCTCATATTCTGCCGTAAACAGCTTTTCAAGCTCCAGCGGCTTGCCGCTGTACATACATTTTCCCTCTTGCTGCTGATATAATTTATACCTGTCTATTTCCTTCTGCGACACGGAATTGAGCGGCTGTCCCGTAAGCTCGGATATGGTTTGGCGTATTTCATCGTTTTTCTTTTCGTTGTTCCTTTGAGCGCTTGTCTGCTTCCTTTTTGCCTCATCGCTCTGATTAAGCTCCGACGCCACCTCTACGCTGACAGATGAGGGGGAGCCATATCTTTCGATTATGGCGTTGACCATTTTCCGCGTCTCGTTGATGCTTCTGAATACAACCGGATTTTTTATGATATCGATATCCTTGATCTGAGGTATCTTGACCGGCTTTTCAGTAGCGGCGACGGCATTTTCCATCTCCTTGTTTCTCCTCGCCTGAAAATCGCCGTACACCTCGCCTGCCATAAACGCTTTGATCGCTTCGATCATATATTTTTCAGAAACCATGGCTGTGCCGCCGAAATTTTTACCGAATGCGCCGATCATTTCGTTCGGGATAAAGTCGAGCTTTTTCAGCTCTGCCGCGCGTCTTTTCGGCGTCACATTATACGCAAGCAGCAAAGCCAGCTTGTGTATTTTTGTTTCTGTCGATATAGGCTCATCGCCGATCAAAGCATTCCATGAAACATTGTATGTATCGCAAACAGCCTTTATATCCTTTGTGAATTTATTGCATTTTGAAAATGTGTCGCTTGCGTTATTTTTTCCCACCTTATATTTATGTGCCTTTGCAATGCGCGTAAAGTCTTTGTTTTGCAGCTCGCCGTTTTCCGTAAAGGTTCTGACAAGAGCCTTGGCAAGCTCCGGAGATATGCCGATCTCGCCCGTTTCCTCATTTACGTATGTGTATTGCGACATAAGATTTACGGTCGCATAAAGATCGCCCAAAAGACTTGCCCGCACTCCGCGCTTTTCATCCTTGTATATTGTGCAATAACCGCCGTTGTCCTTGCCAAAGCCGTGGTATTTCTGCCCTTTTGCGCTGTAGTCGGTACTCGGACCGTCTTCAAAATCTCTTTGGGAAAATATGATCTCGATCATTCTGTCGGCAACTGTCGTTTTGATCTTCTTACCTTGGGATGTCACCTCGATCTCCTGCGTCAGAGTATCGTTAAATTCCTTTTGTTTATCCAGAATAAGACATACCTCTTCCTGCGTATGTGTCCGCTCCACAAGGTAAAATTCCTCTCGCGCTTTCCCATCCCCGTTTGTGTTTTTAGCATATGTATAGTTTTTATGCTGCTCGCTGCTGTTTTTAAATTCCGGTGCAAGCGCGTACATTTCGCCCACCGTTCTGTAGCCGTCGCGCGCCATTATCTCCCTGACCTTCGTGCGCCCCTGCATCAGCTTTTTCTCGGAACTGTCCGTCTCTTCCTCATAAAACGGTCTGTAGCCCCTGTGATTACATATATGCAGCAAAACAGCCGCCAGCTCCTCGTTGCTTAACCGATAGTCAAGCGCTATAGCTCGCAACGGATATATATCCTGTGTCGTGAATTTGTCGGAAAGTCCCAAGCCGATTATTTTTTCATGTATCGCGTTCCCGTTCCGATACCATTCATTCATTTTTTCCTGCGTCGTAATGCCGCACTTTTCAAAAAGCCATTTCAGGCGTTCTTTCCTATGATGTCTGCGTCTTGTGTTCCTGCGCACGCCTCTCCTGCCCCTTCGGTCTTGGCACAGGCTATCCTTTGATTTTGGATTTTCACTGGAGTCGAATATCCTTGAATTAAGATATTCCACGATCTGTTTGTCGTTATCGACTACCGCGATTCCTACCGAGCCGATGCCCAGATCGATCCCTAAGCTGTAATTGTTGATCATAAATATTTCTCCTTTTTTTGATTTTTGTATTGACAAATTAATTGTTTTATGTTAGAATACCCTTGAACTTAGATACTGATGTATAAGTTTATCAATATCCATCAGAATAAACGATTGAGAACTCGTATAAGTTTATCAATATCCGTCAGACAATCTAAGATAAGGCTTTTATGCCGTAGGGTATTAGCGGGTAACCCTCATATAAACCCCGCTTTTTTGCTTTATAAGAAATTGCTTTCTTATAAAGCAAAAAACATGATTAAATTGCCCGTGCGTACTTTTTCTCCCTTTGGTCGAAAACGCACATGGG
>CAJONM010000094.1 GCA_905235885.1 uncultured Clostridia bacterium | reverse complement strand
TTTTCGTTGTGCTTGCCATCGGCAGTTTTTCGTTTGCTGATCTCTCAAAGACGATTTCTCCCGTTGCCGCATTCATAAGGCATGCGCCGGAGGCTGTGTCTGCCATCGCGGACGCCCTTATTCCGAATGCCGGCAGCATAGTGATGATAAGGAATAAGTAAAAAACACGCATTATTTCCTTCCGCCTTCAACTACTCGATCTATGCCTATTTTATAGTATACAACAAAAAACCGATTTATGCAAGCATTATTTTGTACGGATAGCTCTGAAGCAGCGTATTGCATTGAGAACGGCGATTATCATTACCCCCACATCGGCAAATATCGCCATCCACATATTCACAAGTCCCATAGCGCTCAGCCCCAGACACAAGAGCTTTATACCGATAGTAAGGATGATGTTTTCATATACTATTCTCATGCACCGCCGCGACAGTCTTATTGCAAGCGGTATTTTCATCGGCTCATCGTCCATAATGACAACATCCGCCGCCTCTATCGCCGCGTCCGTTCCGATAACTCCCATCGCTGCGCCGATATCCGCGCATGACAGTACAGGCGCGTCATTTATCCCGTCACCTACGAACATGAGCGTTCCGCCCTCTGACAGCTTCTCGACCATGCTTACTTTATCAGCCGGCATAAGCTCCGAATGCAGCTCATCTATGCCTACCTCTGCGGCTATCTTCTCCGCCGCTTCCCGTTTATCACCGGTCAGCATAACGGTTTTTACTATTCCAAGCCCTTTAAGCTCGGATATAGCCTGCGCCGCCGTGGGCTTTGCGACATTTGCCGCGTCACGCGTGCCATATGTGACCGTTCCCGTTTTGTCAAATACTGCATATCTTATCTTTGACATCGTTTCAATATAATTAGAGCCCTTTATCAATATACCCTGTCTGCCGGCTCCGCCCATTGCCGCGAAAAAGCTCAGTGGTATACTTATGACAAGCGCACATGGGCAGCTTATAACGAGGAACATCAGTGCGCGCATGATCCATGAACTCCACATCGGCGGCATACCCAGAATATATCTTATAACAGGCACAGCTACCGCCAACGCCAATGCCGCAAAGCATACGGCAGGCGTGTACAAGCGCGCGAACTTGCTTATGAATTTTTCCGATTGCGCCTTCTTTGACGCGGAATTTTCCATAAGCTCAAGTATCTTTGACGCTGTTGAGTCCTCAAACCGCCTTGTTGTCCTTATCCGCAAGACACCCGAATAATTTATGCTTCCGCTCGACACCTCCGCGCCGTTTGTAACCTCCACAGGAGCGCTCTCGCCCGTAAGCGCGGACATATCAAGCGTTCCGCTGCCGTCTGTTACAACGCCGTCTATAGGTATCCTCTCGCCGGCACGCACCATTATATCCGTCCCGATCTCTATATCATACGGATCGACCTCTTTTATCTCTCCGCCTGATTCGATATTTGCATAGTCGGGGCGTATATCCATAAGCTCGGCTATACTGCTCCTGCTTCTGGCTACGGCAATATCTCCGAACAGCTCTCCCACCTGATAAAAAATCATTACCGCCGCCGCTTCCGGATACTCGCCCAGCGCGATCGCTCCGACAGTCGCGACAGCCATTAGAAAGCATTCATCAAAAAGCTGTCTGTTTATTATACCCTTTACGGCTTTTATAAGTATGTCATAGCCTATGATCCCGTACGGTACAAGGTACATGGCTATCTCCAAATATTTCGGTATGTTAAATATGGCGGATAAGACGGAACAAGCCGCCAATACCGCCACCGACACGATTATTCTGCAAAGGATCTTTTTCTGCTTATCACTCATTTTGATCCACCCCGTATATTTCTATGTCCGAATCCACTCTCTTGCAGCTTGCAAGAACATCCCTCATAACGCTCTTATGATCGACGCCATCCTCGAACTCCACATTCATTTTCAGCATCATAAAATTAACGGACGCATCTTTTACGCCTGCTGTATTACTTGCCGTCGTCTCCATTTTATTGGCGCAATTGGGACAATCGACCTCTATTTTATAGCTCCTCTTCATAACAGGACCTCCTAATCTTGAATATATATTCATATGAACAACCGCTCATATGTGTATTATATCATACTATATGCGATATGTCAATAAAAAGGAATAAAAATTTTGCAAAAAAGAAAAACTAATATTATCCCCCGTCACTGGGGTAAAAAATAATAAGGGGTATGCCGTTATGGATATGACAAATAAACAATATGATGAATATGTACAGACAAAAACACCGAAATCAAAAATTTTGCTGAACTCTTTGAAGGCTTTTCTTATCGGCGGCACGATATGCACCGTCGGGCAGGTCTTTTTAAATTTATATAAGCACTTCGGCGCGTCGGCTGAGGACGCGGCTACTTTGGTTACTATCACCATGGTCTTTTTGGGCGCGTTCCTAACGGGATTGAATATATATCCGAAAATATCCAAGCATGGCGGCGCAGGGACGCTCGTTCCGGTGACCGGATTTGCCAATGCCGTTGCCGCGCCCGCGCTTGAGTCGAAAACAGAGGGTTATGTTTTGGGCGTCGGCGCAAAAATATTTACGATAGCCGGTCCGGTCATACTGTTCGGCACGCTCGCCTCCGTCATAGCCGGCGCGATCTATTTTATATCACATTCCGTTATGTAGCGCAGATGATATTTGCTTGACTTTTCCGCCGCGCTGTGCTATAATATGGGTAATCAGAGATATTGTGTTGGAGGAAATGATGGAGCACACACTTATAGAGCAGTATATACAGGAAACGGGCGAATACATCGCAATACCTGTAGGCACGAGTATGTATCCCATGCTCCGCAATCGTCGCGACAGCGTATATTTGGTGCGATATGACGGACAGGGGCTGAAAAAATACGACCTGCCCGTCTATAAACGCGCAAACGGACAGCAGGTCATGCATCGCTGTCTGGGCAAGGACGAGAACGGATATATTATGTGCGGCGATAATCAGACAGTTTTAGAGCACGGCATAAAGGACGAGCAGATAATCGCCGTTGCAAAGGGCTTCTACCGAGACGAGAAGTATATACCGAACGAAAACAAGCTGTATCGGCTTTATTACAGGCTCTGGTCGGCTAATCTGCGTCTGAGGGGCTACGCGCTTATGATAATACACAAGATAAATCCCCATCAGAAGATATTGGATAATTATAAAAATATATAAAGGGAGAGGGATATTAAATGAAAAAGAAGACATTTGCCGGAATTGCCGCCATCGGTGCGCTTCTGGGCGCGGCAACAGCAGCCGGAGTAGTGATACACCGACAGCACATCAAAAGGCAGCTTGCCGCAATGAATAACAAATCTCTGCCGCCGAAAAGAAATATATATTTTGCCGGCGGCGGACTTGCCGCGCTGTCCGGCGCATACTATCTTATCCACGATTGCAACATCCCCGGCGACTGCATACATATTTTTGAAGGCTCGGCAAATATCGGCGGAGCGTTCAATGTCGGCGGCGATGCGGAGTCAGGCTTTATCATGACAGTGCCGAAGCTGTTTTCGGAGCGCAACCACGCAAACCTTATGGATATGCTCTCCGGTATCAAGTCATTAAGTCTGCCGGAGCTGAGCGTCAAGGAAGAAATAATAAACTATATGAACGCAAACCCCGTATGCGAAAACGCCAGACTTATAAGCGCGGACGGACAGCCTACGGCTCATGGCTTCGGTCTGACGAAAAAGACCTTAAATACCATAAAATCGCTTCTTTCGGCGAAAGACTATGCGATCTCCGCAATAACCGTAGAGGATTATTTCGCGCAGGCTTCGGAGCTTTTCAATTCGAATTTCTGGGCGATAATATCGTCGTCATACCTGCTCCGCCGCCGTTCATCGGCAGAAGAGTTCAAGCATATACTCAGCTGCATATCAGGCGAGATCTCCGAGCTTTATACGATGAAAAATGTTGTCCGCACGCAGTTTAACGAGCAGGAAACAGTGATCGCAGCGCTTGAAGCATATCTGAAGGCGCACGATGTCAATTTCGCAACGCACTGCTCGGTTGTTGACGCGGAATTTGAGGAGGGTACAAACCGCGTTGTTTCCATTCATCTTGACGATAACGGCACGCAGAAAACCTTCTATCTTAACAAGAACGATCTGCTGTTTGTAACAAACGGATCATCAAGCGAATGCGCCACGATCGGCGACTACAACTATCCGGCACCCGTATCGGACGAGATCGCGACATCCGCCGCGCTTTGGAAAAAGCTTGCAGCAAAACGCGATGATATGGGCGCACCCGAAAAATTCTGTGACGATAGCGACAGCGAGATGATCTCGTTTACGATCACCGCAAAATCGCGCCTGCTGCTTGACAGAATAAACGAGCTTACCGGCAATGATGCCGTCAGCGGAGTGCTTACCACATTCAAAGGCTCGCCATGGGGGCTTACGATATCGAATATCCCACAGCCTTATTTCGCCGGTCAGGACGATGACATTACCGTTATATGCGGCTACGGTACCGATCCGGACGCGGAGGGAAAATATATTGACAAGGCAATGCGCTATGCAAGCGGAGCGGAAATACTGTTTGAGCTTGTAAAGCATCTGGGGCTTGATGATCGTTGGGATGAAATAACGGAGAATATAATAAATGTGATCCCATGCGCAATGCCGTATGCGACAGCTCCGTCTCTCCCGTATAGCACAGGCGAAAAACCGCTTATTACGAGCGGTGACAGCGGCAACATGGCATTTATCGGACAGTTTGTAAAGCTTGGCGCAGGCATTTCCTACAGCAGCGAGTATACCGTAAGAACGGCGCGTGAAGCAGCCTACCGGCTCACCGGCTCTAAAAAATCATCAACGCCGCCGCCAAGACCGATAATGTCATCATATGTAAAAATGTTCAAAGCATTAAAAAAATAAACAAAATATGCAATAAAACAGAGGGACAGTAAAAAAAGAACCAGAACGGACAAACGGGATCAAAGCGCAGCTTTGAGGACCCGACGGTGTACTGGTGTACTCCGAGCGGTCCCGTTTGTTCGTAGCAAAAAGGCACTTGGTTTTGAAAAACCAGGTGCCTTTTTGCGGTCTGGGCTTTTTTACTTTATAAGAAATTGCTTTCTTATAAAG
>CAJONM010000093.1 GCA_905235885.1 uncultured Clostridia bacterium | reverse complement strand
AGCTCATAGGAGTTTCTCTGATACGGCTCATATCCCACGCGCGTGAGCCAGCTCCGTATCTTCCTGTTATCGTTTGCCGTCTCGTCCGGCATTTTTCTGCGTCGCGCTATCGTGACGCCGTATCTGTCCCAATCGACATCGGTGTGTTCAATGATATACTTAACGCAGCTCATCGAAAGCTGCTTGTCCTCCGTCGATGCCTCCATATATGCCACAAGCTCGTCAAGCTCGCGCTTTTCCCAATCCGGCGGAAGAACGATCATATTCTGTCCGAAGCCGGTAACGACGGCAGGCACCGCAAGCTCGACCAAAACCGATATATGCTTGCGCTTTCCCTGCATCATATCCGCCCATGATTGAAATTTGGCGGCGTGCTTTAAATGAACTATGAAATTGAAAAGAAGGAATTTGTTCTTTTCGCCCATGGTGTCGAGGCTTGCGGATATGGTGTCCATATAGACATCAAGCGCCTCGACCATTGTGCGTATCTGCATCTGAGACGCGTTATCGGCGGTAAATACCGACTCGATATCGTATTCCTCGCCCATGCACAGCTTTTCGATGCAGTCGGCAACATATACCGATGTCAGCTTCTCGACCTCGTCATCAAAGAGCGAAATATTGTCGTACATTACCTTTGCGATCTCGAATTTGACATCGGACATAGACTCATCGTCTATCATCGCAAACAGCTCCGTCGCCCTTGCGGCAAATGCCGCATCTCCTGCGGAATGCTTGAATTTGAGAAGCTTACCGCCTATGCCGGTATATGTTATGTTCTGCGTCAGCGAGAACCAGTCAAGATATGCGCTCACCGACCGCAGCTTATATCTGTTATATTCCTCGCGAAGCTCGTCAACGCTCATCTTAAACAGACCCGATTCGGCGACAGCCGAAAAGTCGATCGACGAGAAATCAAGATATATGCAGCTTTCGCGGCTCTCTATCGCCTCGCGCGTTATGTTGTTCTTCCCATGTATTACGCCATGGAAAACTATCCTGTCCTGCTTGTCCGACGGCAGGTATACATTGTATGTGGAAATTCCGGTATTACGCGACACATCGCGCGGCAGCAGCCACTTCAGCGCCAGAAGATATCGCTCCGTCAGGTATTCGTCATCGGTGGAGATACATATGTTTCTCAAATTTTCCGAGGTCAGCACCGTCACCGCATGATTTATAAGATATGTAAGCTCGCGCTTATGGAGCATTATAAATGTTTTCATTTCATCGTCAAGCCCGTCCGGCTCCGGCGGATCGTTTATGACCGGCAGATACCGCACCAGCTCCGTATCCTGCTCCTGATCGGTAAGATATGTCCGAAACAGCTTCGAGCCGAAATACAGCTCCGGGAAAAAGTCGTCCGTATACTCGTCAAAGACAAGCGCGTGCGCGAAGAAGTTACCCTCCTCTCCGTTTATGTCAACACCCGAATATACCGACTGTATCGCCGCAAAGCGTCCGTCTCCGAGACGAAGAGTACGGAATGTTTTCGGATACATCACGGCAACGGACGGATCGCCGAATTCGGTCGAATGCTCCGTTGCATCGTCCTTTGGCAGCCTGTAGCCCGAAAAACGGATAAGCTCGGCGACATTCTCTTTTGTGAGTCCCTGTGAGCATGAATATACACGCTGTCCCGGACTGTTTATAAGCCCCAGCTCCGGATCGGCAAGCGAATGCCGAGCAGATGTGTATATCATTTGGTATACCTTCATTTATTTCCCACATCCTTTGTTATTTATTTTTGTCTTTTTATTAATCAAGTTCCTGTTTGCCCGTATACAGATCATAGTATCTGCCCTTTAATCCGAGCAGCTCCTCATGCGTGCCTCGCTCGATTATCTCGCCGTTCTCAAGCACCATGATAGCGTCGGCATTTTTTATCGTCGACAGCCGATGGGCTATGACAAAGGTTGTACGGTTTTCCATGAGCGCGTCCATGCCCTTGTTTATGCTTTGCTCCGTTCGCGTATCTACCGACGATGTAGCCTCGTCAAGAATAAGTATCGGAGCCTTGGAAAGCGCGGCTCTGGCGATATTGAGCAGCTGCCGCTGTCCCTGCGACAGGTTGGAGCCGTCGCCGGTGAGCATTGTGTCATACCCCTCAGGCAGATTTTTTATAAACATATGCGCGCATGATGTGATGGCGGCGGCCCGTACCTCGTCATCTGTTGCGTCAAGCCTGCCGTAGCGTATGTTTTCCATAACGGTGCCCGTAAACAGATGCGTGTCCTGAAGCACCATTGCGATATTGCTTCTCAGGCTGTCGCGCTCAAGCTCGCGTATGTCAATGCCGTCTATGGTTATGCTGCCCTGATCTATATCGTAAAATCTCGTCAGCAGGTTGATTATTGTCGTTTTGCCCGCTCCGGTCGAGCCGACAAACGCTATTTTCTGTCCTGCCTTGGCATACAGAGATATGTTTTTCAGTATCGTTTTGTCCTTGTTATAGCCGAATGTGACATTATTAAGCACAACCTCGCCCCTGACATTTTCAAGCTTGCTCTTGTTCAGGTCATGCGCCGTCTCCGGCTCCTGATCCATTATTGCAAACACGCGCTCCGCGCCGGCAAGCGCGGACATTATGACCGTCATCTGGTTTGAGATCTCGTTTATCGGTCTGCCGAACTGCTTTGTGTACTGGACGAACACCGTAAGTCCGCCTATATCAAGCGCCGCAAAGCTTAGCGTGCCGATCCTTCCCACACGCGTCAGGAACGCGAGAACAGCGCCTGTAAACGCAACGACTGTATATGTTACCTGCGATGATGCGTTCATGCACGGGCCCATGAGGCTGCCTAAGAAATTCGCCTTGCTCTGAAGGCTCCTGAGCTTCTCGTTGAGCTTGTCAAAATCCTCCTTGGCGCGGCGTTCGTGATTGAACACCTTGACGACCTTCTGCCCCGTTATCGTTTCCTCGATATATCCGTTCACCTCGCCCAACGCACTTTGCTGCGCGCTGAAATATTTACGCGTATGCTTGGCTATCGTCGTGCCGACCTTTACCATAAGCGGCGTCATGATAAGCACAACTGCCGTAAGCGGCAAATTTGTGATTATCATAAGCACAAGGCTTGAAACGAGAGTCAGTACGCCCGAGAACATCTGAAGGATCGTCGAGTCAAAAAGCTGTCCTATATTGTCTATATCATTGGTGAACCGGCTCATAATATCGCCGGTGCTGTTTGTATCGTAATAGCGCACACCAAGCGACTGGAGCTTGACGAACAGATCGTCGCGTATACGCTTGAGCGTATTCTGCGATACCCTTATTATCATCTGTGTCTGGACAAAGCTTGCCAGCACGCCGCTAAGGTATATAAGCGCCATAATGCCCAAGCCAGCGCCGAGCGCGGTAAGCTTTTCCGCACCGCTTATGGCGGTATCGCCGAGGTTATTTATTATCGGGCGGAGCATATATGTTCCGGCAACATTCGCGCCGGTGCTTATAAGCACGCACAATATCGCTATAAATACCTTCGGTTTATCCTTATCTATATATGAAATTATCCGTTTTATGGCGGCAGCGAAATTTTTCGGCTTCGCCTTCTGCGCGTACCGCGCGTCACGCGGCAACATACGCTGCCTGTTCGGTTGTATCTGCGGAGGCATCACGACACCTCCTTTTCTTCTCTGTCATTCTGAGAATAGTATATGTCGCGATATTCACCGTTAGTTTTCAAAAGCTGCTCATGCGTGCCTTCGCCGACTACCCGTCCGTCATGGAGAACTATTATCTTATCCGCCTCTATGACCGAGCTTATGCGCTGGGCTATTATGATCTTTGTCGAGTCGCAAAGAGCGGTAACGAGCATATTCCGTATTTTCGTTTCCGTCGCGGTATCTACCGCGCTTGTGGAGTCGTCAAGGATAAGTATTTTCGGACGCTTTAGCAATGCCCTTGCGATACAAAGCCTCTGCTTTTGTCCGCCGGATACATTTACTCCGCCCTGTCCCAGCTCCATATCGTAGCCGTCGGTAAAGGAGCTTACGAACCCGTCCGCCTGCGCCATATCCGCGGCGGCGCGTATCTCCTCGTCAGTCGCGTCCTCATCGCCCCATCGGAGATTGTCGCGTATCGAGCCTGAGAACAGGACATTTTTTTGCAATACCATACCCACGCCCTCGCGCAGATTTGATATACTGTAATCCTTTACATTTACGCCGTCTACGAGGACCTCACCCTCCGTCGCGTCATAAAGGCGCGGTATGAGCTGCACGAGCGACGACTTCCCCGATCCGGTAACACCTATTATGCCGAGCGTCTGTCCTGCCTCGGCAACGAACGATATGCGGTCAAGCACATTCTCCTTGCGTTCGGGGTAATATTTAAACGACACATTCTTAAATTCCACTTTGCCGTCGGTAACGAGTTTTTCCGGATGCGCCGCGTCGCTGTCCTTTAGATCCGGCTCTGTTGCAAGCACCTCGGAAATGCGCCTGAGCGATGTAACGGCTCTTGTTGAGCCTATTATCATCATCGACACCATCATAAGCGAGCTTAATATCTGCGTTGTATACTGCACGATCGCGCTCAGCGAGCCGACCTGCATATTGCCTGCCGCTATGATATGGCCGCCGCGCCACAGCACCCATATGACGGCGATATTCATTATCATCGTCATCACCGGCATAACGCATACCACCACGCGCAGCGCGCCGAACGACGCGTCACGAAGCTCTTGGCTGGCTCTTTCAAATTTTTGTTCTTGAAACGCGCGGCGGACGAACGATTTTATAACGCGGACATTGGTGATATTCTCCTGCGTTGCGGCGTTAAGATCGTCGAGTCGGCGCTGCATATTGTCAAATCTCGGAAATGCCGTTCTCATTATAAGGTATATTATCACCGCCAAGAGCGGCAGCATCACGAGCATTATCGAGGCAAGCCGCGGATTTATAAGGCATGCCATGATTATTCCGCCCACAAGCATCCCCGGTGCGCGGACAGCCATGATAAGAGCCATCCTCGTTATGTTCATGACCTGCGTTACATCGTTTGTAAGCCGCGTCACCAACGAGCCGGTAGAGAACCTGTCGATATTTCCGAATGAAAATGTTTGTATCTTGTCAAATACAGCCTTCCTTATGTCGCTGCTGAAATTGACGGCGGCATTCACGGAGAAATAATGACCCAGCACTCCGCCCGTTACCTGTATCGCGATGCACATGAGCATCAAAAGGGCGCGGCGCACAATGAACGCGCTGCCCAGCTCGCCCAATACGCCTTGATCGATCATGCCTGCCATGAGCTTGGGCAGAACGATCTCGCCTCCGACTTCGGTCAGCATAAGGAGCGGACCGAGTATGAAATACAGCTTATACGGTTTTATGTACTGTATATATCGCTTCACCGTGATCTATCCTTTCAAGCTTCGGTTTGCTTATCCATTGCCGCTTTTATAAATGACGAGAACAGCGGATGCGCATGGTTGGGGCGCGATTTGAATTCCGGATGGAACTGCACGCCTATGAAATAGCGATGCGACGGTATCTCAACCATTTCGACAAGCTTTTCGTTCGGCGAAACGCCGCTTGCCAAAAGCCCTGCGTCTGTAAGCTCGTTCCTGTAGAAATTATTGTATTCATAGCGGTGGCGATGTCTCTCATATATGAGACCGCTTCCGTATACGCGCTCGGCAAGCGAGCCGCTTGCGATCTTGCACGGGTATATTCCCAGACGCATCGTTCCGCCTAAGTTTTCGACATCCTTCTGCTCCGGCATAAGGTCTATGACCGGATGCTTCGTTTCGGGGTCAAGCTCGCTTGAATGCGCGTCGGTGTAGCCGAGTACATTTCTGGCGTATTCTATAACGGCTATCTGCATACCCAGACATATGCCGAAATACGGTATATTCCTCTCTCGCGCGTACCGCGCCGCGATTATCTTGCCCTCTATGCCTCTGTCGCCAAATCCGCCCGGCACAAGGATACCGTCGCTGCCCGAAAGCAGCTCGTCGGCATTTTCCTTTGTGAGCTCCTCGGAGTTGACCCAGTTTATATTTACATTCGTATGATTATGTATGCCGCCGTGCTTTAACGCCTCAACGATCGAGATGTACGCGTCATGGAGCGATACATATTTGCCCACGAGCGATATGGTAACGCTCTTATCATCGCTTAGTAGCTCCTTTGCCGTACCGACCATCGCTCTCCACGCGTTTAAGTTCGGCTCTTTGTTCTCAAGTCCGAGCTTGCGGCATACGACCTTTGCAAGCCCCTCCTCCTCAAGCGCGAGCGGTACCTCGTAAAGCGTTTCAAGATCGAGATTTTCGATAACGCTGTCGGTCGAAACATTGCAAAACAGCGCGATCTTTTCCTTCGTTCCTTCCTCAAGCGGATGCTCCGTCCTTAAAACGATAACATCCGGCTGTATGCCGAGGCTCAAAAGCTCTTTTACGCTGTGCTGCGTCGGCTTCGTTTTCTGCTCGCCGGAGCTGGAAAGGTACGGAACGAGAGTAAGATGGATATAAATGCAGTTTTCCTTTCCGACCTCCGTTGCGACCTGCCTTATCGCCTCAAGAAACGGCGTTGACTCTATATCGCCAACGGTGCCGCCGATCTCGGTTATTACGACATCCGTTTCCTGATGCCGCGCAACACGGTATACCCTATCCTTTATCTCGTTGGTTATATGCGGTATGACCTGAACCGTCTTGCCCTCATAATCGCCGCGCCGCTCTTTATTGAGCACCGCCCAATATATCTTGCCGGTGGTGACATTTGAGTTTATGCTCAGATTTTCGTCTATAAACCGTTCGTAATGTCCCAGATCCAGATCCGTCTCCGCGCCGTCGTCGGTGACGAACACCTCGCCGTGCTGATACGGGCTGAGCGTGCCGGGGTCTACATTTATATACGGATCGAATTTCTGCATGGTGACCTTATAGCCGCGCGCCTTGAGCAGTCTGCCAAGCGATGCCGCCGTTATTCCCTTACCGAGTCCCGAAACGACTCCGCCGGTCACGAATATGTATTTTGTACTCATTGTTATCTCCTTGTTAATTTATGTTTTTTCTGACAAATCTTTCTATTCTTGTAAGCGCCTGCTCGATATTTTCTATCGAATAAGCGTATGAGCAACGAATAAATCCCTCGCCGCATCCGCCGAATGCCGTTCCGGGAACTACGGCTACCTTCTCCTCGGCAAGGAGACGATTGCAAAATTCATCGCTTGTCATTCCCGTTTTCTTGATGCACGGGAACACATAGAATGCGCCCAATGGCTCAAAGCAGCTAAGTCCCATGCTCCTGAATCCGTCAACTATCACGCGGCGGCGGTAATTGTACTCGGTGCGCATCTGCTCCACATCATCGTCACAGCTTCGGAGCGCCTCTATCGCCGCATATTGGCTCGTTGTCGGAGATGACATTATGCCGAACTGATGTATCTTCGTCATCAGCTTTATCAGCCGCTCCGGGCCGAGCGCATAGCCCAGTCTCCAGCCGGTCATAGCATATGCTTTTGAAAATCCGTTTACAACGACCGTTCTCTCATACATATCCCCGATCGCTGAAAACGGCGTATGCCCCTCTTCATCATAGCGCAGCTCGCCGTATATCTCGTCGGAAAGCACCAATATATCCGTACCCTCCAATACCTTTGCGATCGCCTCCAGGTCGGCTTTTTTCATAACGCCGCCGGTGGGATTGTTCGGGAACGGCAGGATCAAGAGCTTTGTCCTGTCGGTTATCTTTTCCCTCAGCTCCTCGGGCGTTAGCCGGAACTCGTTTTCTTCCTTCGTTTCTATGATGACCGGAACGCCGCCCTGCATTATCGTAAGCGGCTTGTAGCAGACAAAGCTCGGCTCCGGTATTATCACCTCATCACCCGGACATACGACCGCGCGGATCATCGCGTCTATCGCCTCCGAGCCTCCGACAGATACGAGTATCTGTGTTTTCGGGTCATAGTCTATATCATATTTGCGCCTGTTGTATGCCGCTATTTCCTCGCGCAGCTCTAAAAGTCCGCTGTTTGCGGTATAGTATGTCCTGCCGCTCTCAAGGCTGTATATGCCTGCCTCGCGTATCGCCCAGGGCGTGACGAAATCGGGCTCACCCACGCCAAGTGAAATTGCGTCCTTCATAGTCGCGACAACATCAAAAAATTTGCGTATCCCCGACGGCGGCAGCCTGTCAACGGTCGGGTTTATGAGCTTTTCATAATTCATAGAGTTATCACCTGTCTTGAATCTTCTTCCGTATCCTTGAAGATTATGCCCTCTTCCTTGTACTTTTTAAGCACAAAATGAGTTGCGGTAGAGATTATCGACTCCATCGGCGCAAGCTTCTGCGCGACAAAAAGCGCAATCTCCTTCATGGACTTGCCCTCTATCGCGACCGACAGGTCGTACGCGCCCGACATCAGATAAAGCGCCCTTACCTGCGGATATTTGTATATGCGCTCGGCGACCTTGTCAAACCCTTCGCCGCGCTGCGGAGTCACGCGCAGATCAATAAGCGCGTATACGACCTCGTCATCGGTCTTATCCCAGTTTACGATCGTTTTGTACCCTGCGATAATGTGATCCTCCTCCAGCTCCTTTATCTTGGAGCTGATCTCCTCTTCTGTCTTGCCGAGCATTCGCGATATTTTGGCGGTATCGACCGCGCCTTGTTCTTTTTTAAGTATTCGTAAAATATCTTCCATCATCTATTCTCCAATAAAAACACTATATTTTGTGTTAAAAAATACTATACGCATTTTATTATACAACAAAATGATGAAAAATGCTATAGTTTTTTAAAAAAAATTTAATTTTTTTGCAAAAAAATTTTTTCGCCGCCACGCATTAATTACAGGGGTGCGTAATATATGCAACACAAAAGGGACCGCCTTTGGCAGTCCCTTTTGTCAGTGTGCAGACAAACTTGTCGACAGTCTGAAGGGGCAGCGTGTGCTGTCCCTTTTTAATCGTTACGCCTTACCAACGCTCCGGCAAGAACGGATTTCGTGATGAACGCGTTGCCTCCAACAGTCGCATTTTTGCCTATAATGGTCTGACCGCCCAGTATCGACGCTCCCGAATATATCGTTACATTATCCTCTATTGTCGGATGCCGCTTTTTATTTCTCAGCTTTTGTCCGCCTCTTGTTGAAAGCGCGCCGAGGGTAACACCCTGATATATCTTTACATTATTCCCTATCTCAGTCGTTTCGCCTATGACGATACCTGTGCCGTGATCTATGCAGAAATACTCGCCTATCACAGCGCCGGGATGAATATCTATCCCTGTTATACTGTGCGCGTGCTCTGTCATGATACGCGGTATTAGAGGTATTTCAAGCTTATACAGCTCGTGCGCTATCCTGTTTACGAAAATGGCATAAAAGCCCGGATATGTCACAACTATCTCTTCACGGTTATACGCCGCCGGGTCTCCGTCAAAGCCTGCCTGCACATCAGTTTCTATAACCTCGCGCAGCCTTGGCATCTCCCTGAAAAACGCCACCGCAAGCCGCTCGGCTTCAATATTTACCGTTTCCTTGTCTGCTTCGGCGAATTTGTCATTATATCTTAAAACGATCGCTATCTGCTTTATAAGTCTGTACATAACATCCTCGACAAGCATCGATACCATTGCTTGAAGCGTATATGATTTATATGTTTCCGATTTGAAAAAACCGGGAAATACTATCTCCTGCAATTTATATAATATATCTATTATCGCCGTTTTGTCGGGCTGATTGAATATATCGGTCTTATCTATAAATTTATCATCGGCATAATTATCCATGATGCTTTTTACAATGCCGCCAAGTTCATTTTCTATATATAGGGACATATCGCTTCCTCCTTTTAATTCAAAAAACTTTTCACCATTTTATTGAAATCATCAATAACATAGTCCGGTGACAAAATTTTTATTTTTCCACCGAACATAAATATCCACGACAGGAATACGGGCGTTATCGCAACATCAAATTCAAGCGTAAATGTATCCTTGTCTAAACGGCTGAAATGCGCGTTTTTCCCTGTGCCTACCATATCAAGAACAACATTCGTAAGCTCACTGTCACAGCTGAGCTTGACCGTTACTATCTCTCCGCCGTACATTCCGAAACAGCTTTTTGTATACTGCTCTATACCCGTTTCATCCAATATCGATTGCTCATCGCGTTTTTCCCGTAGTATCTCTATATCGTCCATGCGGTCAACACGATAATGCTTTATCTTCTCGTGCATTGAATCATACGCTATAAGGTAGTAGTTTTCTGTCTGCCATATAAGCGCGAGAGGACTTACCTTGTACATCGAACCGCCTTTGCGGTATGTTCTGTTTCGGCGTATGTCCCAGTCAAAATATCTGAAAATTATCTTGCTGTCACAGTATATGGCGTTATGGAGCGTATCTATGTTGCGATATATATTATCGTTTGATGTCTTTATGCGATCTGATATAAAAACCTGACTTTGTATCTTTTGCGCATCGTACTCCGACACAAGTCCCTCAAGCTTTTTTATCAGAGCTTCCGATTTCTTCTGCGTGATGAACTTTGAAGCCTGGATTGCGTCCACAAGCAGTCTCATCTCCGCGACCTCAAATGTCCTGTTTTTGAGATAATATGAAAAATGTTTATTATGTACTGGTACTATTTCATATCCGAGCTGCTCCATTGCTGCCATATCGCGGTATATGCTTTTCCTCTCGGCTATTATGCCAATCTCGGCGAGGTAGTCTATTATATCGGTAACGGTCGCCGGATGCTCCGCATCCGTCTTGCGTCTGAAAAAATCGATTATCGCACAAAGCTTCAGCTTCTGCCTTTCCGCTCGCGCCATTTCAATTCCCCCTCATTCGTTTGCTTTTCGTAATCATTGTACCATAAATTTCCTTATATTTCAATATGTTTTTTTAACTATATTTAGCAAAATTTATATCAAAAACAGTCGATTTTAATTTCAATCTTTATATTTTAAACAAATATAAATTATTTTAATATTTATATTGATAATGAAAAAAATTTATGATATAATATTATCATGAAAATTTATGAGCATAAAAACGATATTGTTATTGCTGATCAGAGCGATTTTGAGCTTTCTGATATCTTCGACTGCGGACAATGCTTTCGGTTTAATCCAAACGCGGACGGCTCTTATACCGGCACCGCGTTCGGCAGAACGATCCGCATTTCCAAACGCGGAGACGATATAGTTTTACATAGCACATCAATATCGGATTTTGATCTGATATGGCGCAGCTTTCTCGACCTTGAGCGCGATTACTCGGAGATCAAGGATCGGCTCGGAACAGATGATGTTATGTCTGAGGCTGTCAGATACGGCGAAGGGATACGGATCCTCAATCAGGAGCTTTGGGAGACAATGATCTCGTTTATCATCTCCGCCAGCAACAACATACCGCGGATAAAAAAGATAATCGAGCTGCTTTGTGCCAACTTTGGCACAGCGCATACATACGAGGGCAGGATATACTACTCGTTCCCCACTCCGGAAATGATAGCCTCACTTGATCTGTCGGATCTCAGTGTAATACGCGCCGGATTTCGAGATAAATACATACTCGACTGTGCGCGAAATGTCGCAAGCGGTGCGATAGATCTTGACGCGATAAGATTTATGACCACTCCACATGCAAAGGAGGCGCTTCTTTCCATTCGCGGCGTGGGCAATAAGGTTTCGGACTGTATATTGCTTTTCGGGTTGTCTCGCTTTGACTCGTTTCCGATAGATGTGTGGATAAAGCGCGTAATGGAGCATTGCTATTTTTCGGGAACTGTCCAGAGCATACAGACCATATCGGATTTTGCAAACGAAAAGTTCGGCGATCTCGGCGGTATCGCGCAGCAGTATCTTTTCTTCTATGCGCGTGAAAACAAAATTGGCGTTTAAAATCAGTATATTTATAGGAGGTTTATATATTATGTTAGTTTCAGCAACAGAAATGCTAAAAAAAGCGGTATCCGGGCATTACGCCGTAGGGCAGTTCAACATCAATAATCTTGAATGGACAAAGGCTGTCCTCCTTACGGCGCAGGAGAACAATTCTCCCGTAATTCTCGGTGTGTCGGAGGGCGCGGGAAAATATATGACGGGCTTTGATACAGTAGCTGCCATGGTAAAGGCAATGATAAATTCACTGGGGATAACTGTTCCGGTAGCTCTCCACCTCGATCATGGTACATACGAGGGCTGCTATAAATGTATAAAAGCAGGCTTCTCCTCGATAATGTTCGACGGCTCTCATTTCCCGATAGAGGAAAACATTGAAAAAACAACAGAGCTTGTTCACGCCGCGCATAACATGGGCTTATCCATTGAGGCTGAGGTAGGCTCGATCGGCGGTGAAGAGGACGGCGTTATAGGCGCCGGCGAGATAGCCGACCCGAATGAATGCAAGATGATCGCCGATCTCGGTGTTGACTTCCTTGCAGCCGGTATAGGCAATATCCACGGTAAATATCCGGAAAATTGGCAAGGTCTCGATTTTGACGCACTTGCAAAGACAAAGGCGCTCATAGGCGATCTGCCTCTTGTCTTGCACGGTGGTACGGGAATACCTGAGGATATGATAAAAAAAGCCATTTCACTGGGTGTTGCCAAAATTAATGTCAATACCGAATGCCAGCTTTATTTCCAGCAGGCTACAAGAGATTATATCTTGGCAGGCAAAGACCTCGTAGGCAAAGGCTTTGACCCAAGAAAGCTTCTTGCGCCGGGCTATGAAGGCATAAAGACGATAGTAAAAGAGAAAATGGAGCTGTTCGGCTCTGTGAACAAAGCATAACATCCGCAAAAAAGCATCAGATAAAAGCAAAGGGACGATTACCATGAAAAAAAAACTTGTATCATTTATAGCCGCACTATCGCTTATGCTTACGCTTATACCGTCGGTATCAGCCGCGTATTCTGATTATATCGGCACATACCAAACACCTAATTCTGACGGCACAGGCTATGCCACACTTAGTATACTGACTTGCAATGAGTCATCGATAAAAGTAGATTTCAAGCGAATAAAAAATGATGTTGAATCATATGTTTACACATTCTCCGACGGTACTGTTACGAGAAATACGGCATATGTGCCGTTCCATGCCGTAATGACATCAAACTCATCGGAGTTTGACGGGACAATGACGATAGAGCTCGGTGGGCTTGTAAAAGTATCTATTTTATCCAACCGCGGCACAGAGCTGTATACAGGTACGCTGCCAAAGATAAGCGACGGCAGTGAAACAACGGTGGTAACTCCCGAACCCGATGATGATCCGGAGCCTGATGTTGT
>CAJONM010000092.1 GCA_905235885.1 uncultured Clostridia bacterium | reverse complement strand
GTATCTGCCGTCTGCTGTTTTTTCACAAATTCAAGCATAGCATATTCTCCTCTATAAAGCTAAAGGCTGAGCAGACGGCAAGCCGCCTGCAACAGCCTTGGTTTTTCATATATATCGCGCGATCATTTTGCCTTTGTCACTATGATAAGTGTAGCCGTAAATGCGCCGTTTGATACCGAGCCCTTACATTCAACGGTATCGCCTACGGAAATCGATTTAAGATCGAGCGTCTTGCCCTCTGCGTTGATTATCGTTGTTCCCTTTGCGGATCTGAATACCGTATACGGGATAGCACCGTCATCAACACGAACGCCTATAAATCCGTATGATGTGTTTACGGCAGTAACAACGCCCTCTACCGAGCCTGTCGCATTAACCGCCGAGCTTGATACGGCTATAGCCGTTACCGCCTCGGACTCTATCGACAGCGTTGCCGTATCGCCTACGCGGATATCATATATCGACGCGTCCGCCTTGTCTATCGTAACGGCGCAATTTGTCGGTATCTGATATGTTGCCTCTTTGCCTGATATATCGACCGTCAGTGTCGGCTGATCGGCAATGGTCACCGCAACGACCGTTCCGGTCTTTGTAGTCTTTTTCGATGTCGCGACTATATCTGTTATTATATTATATGATGTTGTTATCGTAACGGTATCACCTGCATACAGCTCCGAAAGCTCCGCTTTGTTGTTGTTTTTCTTTACCGATGCCGAACTGCTTACAACATATGTCGTTCCGTTATATTTTGCGGTCGAGGATGATATAGTCATCTTTACATCCGCTCCGTCTATATCGAGCGAGTCGATAGTGGCATCCGATATTTTGATCGTCTTTGCCGTAGCGTCTATGGACTGAACAACGCCGTCCTCTACGACTATCTCAAGCGCATCACCAGTCGAAAGGCTCTTTATCGTCGCCGTACCGTCCTGATATGTGATAGGCACATCCTCAATACAGTCGAGCGTCTTTACTACCTTTGTCGTTTCATCGTCCTTTACCTTTATCTGGATGATCTTTCCCTTTGTGGTGTATCCGCTGTAGATCACAGACAGTTTCTCGCCCTTCTCTTCGGGTATCTCTATGCTCTCATCCGGCTCATTGCTGACGCATTCGATCGCGACAAGCTCCTCTCCGGAACGATGCGCGATGATCTGTGCGCCGGGAACTATGTAATCAACATCCGAATAATCACCCATTACGGAAAATACAGTATCGTCCGTATACGGAACAACGACCGTTTCGCCGTCAACGCTCAGAGTTACCGTTTTCGCGTCCTTATCCACGCTTATATAATTACACGGCGTAAACGAATAATCGCATACCTTCGCAACTCGCGACAGCATTACCGCGATCTGCGCTCTCGTTACAGTGCCCTCGGCGCGGAATTCGTCATCTATACCGTTCATAATGCCGTTATCTGTAACATACTGAACATACTGCAAAATATTTGTCGGTATAGATCTTGAATCGTTATATGTAAGCGATATGCTCGTGTTGCTCAAAGCCTCGCTCTCGCCGCCCATCGCCTTTGTGATTATTATCGCTGCCTCGCCTCTGCTCAGCGGCTGATCCTTTTTGAGATCCAAAACATATTCGGACAGATCCGCTTCCGTAAACGCGCCCTTATATAGCATATACGCAAGCTCATCGCCGCCCCACAACAGGTCGCAGCTCTCTATCAGTCCGCCGTACTGCTCATACGCAAGCTCCAAAACCTGCTCGTTCGCTGGATCCTCGCTGCCCATAACTCTTGAAAATAAAGCTATGCCCTCAAGCTTGGTTATTTCATTCTCAGGTCTGAAGGTGCCGTCCTCATAGCCATGCACATAACCGATCTGTGCCATTTCGTCAATATGGTCAACGCACCATGCGTATGCCTGATCATCCACATCGCTGAAGCTTGACGCAAACGCCGGAGCCGAAGCGCATATCATAGCCGTTGAAATCAATATAGCCGTAAATTTCTTATTCATATCGTCCTTCCTCCTAACCATGTTCTATGACATAATACTACTGACAGCATTATACCATAATCGCGCGAAACTATCAAGCTGTTTTATATTACATTTTAATGACATATATATGAATATTGTGTTATACTGACCAATATTTGTATGTAAACTCCGCAAAAGGCTTGAAATTACCATCGGGATGTGGTATAATGGGGCAGTATATTATTTGAAAGGATATGGATATAATGGATCTTCCATTAAAGGAAATAGAGGCTGCCGCCGAAAGACTGGCGACAACGGTACATACGACAAAGCTTGAAAAATCGACCACATTCTCGGATATGACAGGCGGCGATATATACCTGAAATACGAAAATCAACAGAAAACGGGCTCGTTTAAGATACGCGGTGCGTCAAACAAGATAGCCGCTCTCTGTGAGCGCGGCGAG
>CAJONM010000091.1 GCA_905235885.1 uncultured Clostridia bacterium | reverse complement strand
TGGAGCGGAAGACGGGACTCGAACCCGCAACGTTCACCTTGGGAAGGTGACGCTCTACCATTGAGCCACTCCCGCATAATCATATTTTACCATATTTTTTTCATTTGTCAAGCGTTTATTTGAATTATCCCTTTGTTTTGTTTGCATAATAATATATGTGAGGGCAGAATAATCTTTGTTAAAAAATTATCAAATAAATTATTGACAATGCTGCCAAACGGTGGTATACTGTTTGAGATTGATAAAATATTATCAATGTAGTGAAAGGAGTATCGGAAATGGAAAAGTACTTGGTAGACAGCGTGCAAACGCTTGAGCGGAGGCTCAAAGAGGTAAAGGAAGCACAGCGTCAATTCGCAAATTACACACAGGAGCAGACAGATAAAATATTCAAGGCCGCGGCAACGGCTGCAAATATGGCTCGTATACCGCTTGCGAAAATGGCGGTCAAAGAAACGGGCATGGGTGTTGTCGAAGACAAGGTCATCAAAAACAGCTATGCGTCCGAATATATATATAACAAATATAAGAATACAAAAACATGTGGGATCATTGAGGAGGATAACGCATTTGGAGTTAAACGGATCGCGGAGCCTTTGGGTGTTATCGCGGCGGTCATCCCGACAACAAATCCCACATCTACCGCTATTTTTAAAACGCTTATTGCTCTTAAGACAAGAAACGGCATTATAATAAGTCCGCATCCGCGCGCTAAGGAGTCTACGATAGAGGCGGCGCGCATAGTCCTGGATGCCGCCGTTAAGGCAGGTGCGCCGGAAGGGATAATCGGCTGGATAGATGTCCCGTCGCTTGAGATGACAAATCTCGTTATGCGTGAGGCGGACTGCATACTTGCAACGGGCGGTCTGGGAATGGTCAAGGCGGCATATTCGTCGGGTAAGCCTGCGATAGGAGTCGGAGCAGGCAACACTCCGGCAATAATAGACGGATCGGCTGATATAAAAATAGCGGTAAATTCCATAATCCATTCAAAATCGTTTGATAACGGCATCATATGCGCTTCGGAGCAGAGCGTGATAGTCGATAAAGATATATATTATGCCGTAAAGAGGGAGTTTGAATTGCGCGGCTGCTATTTCCTGAAAAACGACGAGATCGACAAAATGCGTCGGACTATGATAATAAACGGCTCGCTGAACTCGAAAATAGTAGGGCAAAGACCGTCTGTTATAGCCAACCTTGCCGGAATTGACATCCCCGATGACACGCGCGTTATAATAGGTGAGGTCGACAGCGTTGACATAAGCGAGGAATTTGCACGCGAAAAGCTTTCGCCGGTGCTGGCAATGTACAGATCGGAAAGCTTTGATGACGCGCTTTCAAAGGCGGAGCAGCTTATCGCCGACGGCGGATACGGACATACATCGTCTATATATATAAACGAGCTGACCGAGCCACAGAAGCTTGCACTGTTCCGCGACAGGATGAAGACCTGCCGTATACTTGTAAATACGCCGTCATCACATGGAGGTATAGGAGATCTGTACAATTTCAAGCTTGACCCGTCTCTGACGCTCGGATGCGGCTCATGGGGCGGCAATTCCGTGTCGGAGAATGTGGGCGTTAAGCATTTGTTGAATATAAAAACGGTTGCAGAGAGGAGAGAAAATATGCTGTGGTTCAGAGCGCCTGAAAAGGTTTATATAAAAAGCGGATGCCTGCCCGTCGCTCTCGACGAGCTTGGAGCGGTGATGGGTAAGAAAAAGGCGTTTATCGTTACAGATGCGTTCCTGTATAAAAACGGGTATACAAAAGCCGTTACCGATAAGCTGGACGAAATGGGTATAGTGCATACAACTTTTTTTGATGTTGCACCCGATCCCACCTTTGAAAGCGCGAGAAACGGCGCCGGGGCGATGTGCGCGTTTGAGCCTGATGTGATAATAGCTCTCGGCGGAGGCTCGGCAATGGACGCGGCAAAAATCATGTGGATACTGTATGAGCACCCCGAGGTGGATTTTTCTGAAATGGCAATGCGTTTTATGGATATACGCAAGAGGGTATACACATTTCCGCATATGGGTGATAAGGCATATTTCGTTGCAGTACCGACATCAGCCGGAACAGGCTCTGAGGTGACGCCGTTTGCCGTTATAACGGACGAAAAGACGGGAATAAAATATCCGCTTGCCGATTATGAGCTTATGCCGGATATGGCGATAGTTGACGCTGATCTTATGATGAATATGCCAAAGAGTTTGACTGCGGCATCTGGCATTGACGCTTTAACTCACGCCATAGAGGCATACGCCTCCGTTATGGCAACGGAGTTTACGGACGGAATAGCGCTGAAGGCGATAGAGACGATATTTGAGTACCTTCCGGCAGCGTACAATGAAGGGGCAAACGACCCAAAGGCGCGCGAGAAAATGGCGCACGCCGCGTGCATGGCTGGCATGGCGTTTGCCAATGCATTTCTGGGATTGTGCCATTCGATGGCGCACAAGCTTGGCGCATATCATCATCTGCCGCATGGCGTGGCAAACGCCCTTCTCATAACAGAGGTGATGCGCTATAACGCCGAGGAGGCACCGCGTAAAATGGGAACATTCCCACAGTATGAATATCCAAAAACACTTGCAAGATACGCCGAGATAGCCGATCATCTGCATTTGGGCGGAAATACGGATCAGGAAAAGCTGTCGCTTCTGACAGAGAAGATAGAGGAGCTGAAAAAAACAATTGAGATCAAAGGCTCTATAAGTGATTGCGGCGTAGAGGAGAGCAAGTTTTATGCCACGCTTGACGAGATGACGGAGATGGCGTTTGATGACCAATGCACAGGCGCTAATCCGCGATACCCGTTGATGAGCGAGATAAAGGAAATTTATATAAAGTGCTATAAGGGGGAATGAGAAAATGAAGCTGACAAATGTTATATATAAAGGTAAGGATAAGACGGTATATCGCGACGGTGACGCGTGCATAAAGGTGTTTGATGAAAATTACAATACCGCCGCTGTCCTTAACGAGGCGCTTAATACCGCAAGGATCGAGGAAACGGGACTTAATACGCCAAGGATACGAGAGGTGACGAAAATAGACGGAAAATGGGCTATAATAACCGACTTCATAGAGGGGCGGACGCTTGCGGAGCTGATGGCGGAAAATCCCGATAAGGAGGATGAATATCTTGATCTGTTTGTCGATACGCAGATCAAAATACAAAATAAGTCATGTCCGATGCTTAACAAAATACATGATAAGATGAACAGGAAAATATCTGAATCCGAGCTTGACGCTACTACGCGGTATGAGCTTCATACGCGCCTTAACGGGATGAAAAAGCATAGGAAGGTATGTCATGGTGACTATAACCCGTCAAATGTAATAATCACTCCCGACGGTGAGCCGTATGTTATCGACTGGTCGCATGCAACGCAGGGCAATGCGTCTGAGGATGTGGCAAGGACATATCTGCTGTTCAAGCTTGAGAAAAAGGATGAGCTTGCCGAGAAATATATTCGACTCTTCTGCAAAAGATCGGATACGGCGCTGCAATATGTTCAGTCATGGCTGCCAATAGTTGCGGCGTCACAGCTCGTTAAGAAAAAGCCCGATGAGCGTGAGCTGCTTGAAAGATGGATCCATGTTATCGATTATGAATAAAATCCTGTAATGATATTTTTTTGCCGTAGCTATTGAATTATGGAAAAGATTGTGGTAAAATCCATATGAAAGGTCGGTGAGATTGACACAGTGGAGATAAAGGTAGTACATCAGATATTGGAATGGAATGAGGATTGCTCTGACGGTATAAAGGCGGATCTGAAAGAAAAAAAGGTATGTCTGATAAATGTAATGGGATCGCCCGGCGCGGGAAAGACCTCGATAATTACATCCGTTATAGGGAAGCTGTCGGGGAAATATGATATAGGCGTTATAGAGGGCGATATAGCCGGACAGATCGACGCGGAAAAAATGAAAAGTCTGGGCGTACCGGTCGTGCAGCTCAATACTGATGGCATGTGCCATATCGAGGCTATGTCTATAAAAAATATTCTGCCTGATTTTGACCTTGACAAGCTTGATATTATATTCGTCGAAAATATAGGCAATCTCGTATGTCCGGCAGAGTTCAATATCGGAGAAAGCTTCCGCGTTGCGCTGCTTAGTATACCTGAGGGCGACGACAAGGTAGAGAAATATCCGCTTATGTTTCAAACAACAGACGCGCTCGTTTTGAATAAATACGATATGATCCGGTATTTTGATTTTGACGAGCAGAGAGTTACCGCCAACGCGTTGGATGTAAACCCGGATGTAGAAATATTTAAAGTATCAAACAAGACGGGTGAGGGCATGGACGAATTTGTCGCATGGCTTGAGAGAAAGATCGATGCATGAGTTGGCAATAACGCAGAGCATACTGAATATCGCTCTGTCATCGGCGGAAAATGCCGGAGCGAAAAAGATCAATGCCATACGGATCACGCTCGGCGAGATGACAGGCTGTGTGCCGCAATATATACAGGAATATTTCGATATCGTCAGCGAAGGGACGGCGGCGCACGGAGCAAGACTGGAATTTAACCGAATACCGGCAATGGCGCATTGTGATGAATGCGGCTGCGATACGCGGCTTATAAGGTTCAGATTTCGCTGCGAGAGATGCGGAAGTCAGAAGCTGAAGCTTATTTCGGGAAAGGAATTTCTCGTCGACAGCATAGATATAGAAGATTAAAATGGAAAGGTGATCATAAAATGAAAAATTACAAATTAGACACAAAATGCGTGCAGGCAGGCTATACGCCGTCAAACGGCGAGCCAAGACAGGTGCCCATAATCCAGTCGACGACATTTAAGTATGACACGAGCGAGGCTATGGGCAGACTGTTTGATCTGGAGGAGAGCGGATATTTTTATACAAGACTTCAAAATCCGACAAACGATTATGTTGCTGCAAAGATAGCCGAGCTTGAAGGCGGTACAGCCGCGATGCTTACATCGTCGGGACAGGCGGCCAATTTCTTCGCACTGTTTAATATATGCGAAAACGGAAGTCATATCGTTTCCTCATCATCGATATACGGCGGTACATTTAATCTCATATCGGTAACGATGGCAAAGATGGGAATAGATGTTACATTCATATCGCCCGATTGCACGGAGGCCGAGCTGGATGCGGCATTCAAGGATAACACGCGCGCCGTATTCGGTGAAACGATAGCAAATCCGGCGCTGTCGGTACTTGATATAGAGAAATTTGCCGCAGCAGCGCACAGACATGGCGTGCCGCTTATAGTGGATAACACATTCCCGACACCCGTTAATTGCCGCCCGATAGAATGGGGTGCGGACATTGTCACACATTCAACGACAAAATATATGGACGGACACGGAGCGGCAGTCGGCGGCTGCATAGTCGATTCGGGAAAATTCGACTGGATGGCGCACAAGGACAAGTTCCC